>JBBRXK010000112.1:0-3639 GCA_038248465.1 Patescibacteria group bacterium
GGTTTTACAAATAGTCCTATTTTTTGTCATCTCGAACCCCTTTTTGGGGTGAGAGATCTAAATAGCGCTGTTGTTAATAATAGTGTGTAAATTTGCATTTTATGCATTATAGATCTCTCGGCTCCGCTCGAGATGACAAAGATTTTGCGTCACGCCATATGGTGTAGAGCCATCAATATTGCATAACTGCCACAGAAGATATAAAACATCATATAATATTTTACAAAATAATTATTTGGTAATTTTTGAAACCGAAAAAATCGGGTTCAAACGAAAAAAATTGATACTGACATCGGCTATCCACTTGTCTACGCTTTCTTCACTGTGACCTGCGCAAGTACTTCCACATTTCCAAACTATCATTTTGGAAGGAGTATCAAGTCCTTGTTTTATCAGGGCTTCTATCCGATTACCAACAACCCGAATAGCATGTGCCGGATTATCGAAGCACGAGTAACCACTCATGGTGGTGTTTTCACGACCTCGATAGCCCCAGTAATTGAAGCAGTCTTTCCCTTCTTTTTTTGGCGCATAGGTGCCAAATTTACTTTCTTTCATGGCGATAGCGACCAGAAAAGTAGCAACACTTCTGTCTCTAGTGGCAATATCGCCTAACATATTTTTCATCGGCGCATTACCGATAATCTTTTTGACATCTTCGCTAAAATTGTCAGTGCCTACAAATGAGTCTTTCCAAATATATTTGGGAGTATTCTGCTTGGGGATGGGACTCGTGATGACGGTTTCTGTTTTTTGATCTTGCTTATTTATTTCTTTAGGTATTTCTTTGTCTATAATTTTTTCGCTATTACCCAGATAAATAATAAAATCATCATTTGGAATTTCTCTTTCGTTCGTACTTAGCACTTTGATTGTTGGTGCATAAGTGATAATGGAAACAGTATTCTCGGTTTTAATTGTATAGTTTTTACTTATTTTTATATCTGTTACTTTGCGGATAGTGTTTTGAGTTTTGGGCACACTCGTATTGATCGATTGTCGTAAGGATTGCAAGTCTTGGGCGGAGGCGACATTGTTGCTAAGTGCGTTAAAATAAAAAAGACATCCGCACAAGAGCACGGATACGGGTAGAGCATTTTTTCTGAGGATCAGCGTCAAAGCTATTCCGCTTGGCTTCTGTGCAACAAAACAGGCATTTTCGCATTTTCGTTTTTTTCTAATCTGGCGCTCTAATTGTGACTTTTCCAGTCTTTTTTTCTTTTGCTTGCGACTAGATTTTGCTATTTTTTTGCCCATCACTTTGTAATTAATCTATAAAAATAAATAAATTTTAAGAATAAAAAATTCACGGAGATTTTTCAAGGCGAAGGATTTTGTGACTATACTCGAAAGGCAACTTTAACATCTAATAATGAAAAAATCAATGGCGAGTGTCAAATTTTGTTTTGGTCTGTAGACAAAATTTGTACAGTGATTTTGGCGAAATACTCCGTTGCTATAATAAAAAGATTGATAGCAGTTAAAGGCCAATCTATTGGATTCTAAACAAAAACACGATTCCAGAAAATCGGAATCGAGTTTTTGTTATGGGCAAATGTTTTTCTTTACCAAGCAAAAGTATTTTTTTTGAAATTATAATTATCTAGATGATCGCATCGAGCGGCGGAATCTTTCGCGGTCGGTAAGCGTGGATAGGGGGCGCGAATTTTCTACCTGAGTTCTGTTCGCTTGTGGGCGACGAGCGGGAAATTGTTTTTTGCTTGGTGCCAAGGGGTCGGAAGTGTTTGGGAATATATCAGCCAAATCTAGTGGCGTGATTTGACTAGGTCTTGGACTGCGGTTTGGTGTCGCTGGTCGATTGTTACTCGCATGAAAGACACGGCCGGCTGGGACTACTTTTCGTATCGGTTTTCTTCCTTGGTTTGAGTTTGTTTTGTTGTGAAAGCTACTCGAACGACGAAATGAATTGCTTGAACCTTCATTTTTGCCCATGGCTTTTTCTTCTCGCTCCAGCTTGGCGGCTTCACGAGAAATGATTGCGAGCTCGCTGGCACTACGATCAATTTTCAGTTTTTTCCGGATTAATTTTTCGATTTCCTGGACATTTTTTATCTGGCTAGGTAGTACAAAAGATATGGCACGACCAGTTTGACCGGCGCGCCCAGTACGCCCGATACGATGGACGTAGTCGCCAGACTTGTCAGGTAGATCATAGTTGATAACGAGACTTATGCCGTTGACATCTATGCCACGAGCGGCAATATCAGTCGCGATAAGGATGCGGTATTTGCCAGACTTGAAACCAGCAAGAGCTTCTTGACGTTGGCTGAGCGAACGATTTGAATGAATTTCTGCGGCCTTGTGTCCGATTAAGTTTAATTTCTTGGTTAGTGAACGTACTGTGTGCTTGGTACGCAAAAAAATCAACACAGAACCACGATTCTTGTCGAGAAGCTTGGATAGGTTGTCAAATTTTGCGGTTTTGTCTACTACGAATAATTCTTGATCAACATTTTCCGCAGAGGTTCCTGCTTTGGCCACTTCGATTCGGATAGGCAGTGACATGTAGTGGGAGGCGATACTTACAATATCATCGGGCATGGTAGCAGAAAAAAGCATTGTTTGTCTTTTGACTGGAACCATGTTGAGCACTTTTTTGATTTGTGGTAAAAAGCCCATATCGAGCATCATATCCGCTTCGTCTAGTACCAGTATGCGGACATCAGAGAGGTCGACGCTGCGATTTTCGGCATGGTCGATCAGTCGTCCCGGTGTAGCCACGATGATATGTGGTTTGGCCTTGATTGCGCGTAGTTGTTTGCTGATTGGCTCACCGCCAATGAGTACGGCTGTGCGTAGTCCCAGTTTGGTGCCGATAGCACGCAAACTTTCATCTACTTGTATCGCAAGTTCGCGAGTTGGTAGTATCACGAGGCCTCGTCCCTTGTAACGAGCAAGTCGCTCGATCATCGGGATGCCAAAGGCAAGAGTTTTACCCGTGCCGGTCTGCGCGATGCCGACCAAGTCTTTCCCTTCCAAACTAGTCGGTATCGACTGGCGTTGGATTGGGGTGGGGGTGTTGTAGTGGAGATCTTTTAAAACATCCAAAATCCTCGGCGCGATGCCGAGATTGTCGAAGCCATTAGCTTCGCTTTTATTTTTCATTGTCATATTTATTGTGACCCGAGTCCAAAATGTTGAGTCACTAAAAAATGATCAAAATCGGTAAAGGCTACGAGTCCTTGTTCTGATTACAGAACTTATTGGCCGTTTAGAACGGCATTTATATAAGAATAAATATAGCATGGAATGATTTTTTTGTCAAATTTTATTTTGTTTGAATCCTCCACCCCCAACAAAAAAAACCATACGGCAACTTATTGTAATGCAGATTGTAAAAAGAGCAAAGAGCAGAAGATTGCGTTGATTATAAATTTTTTCATATTTATTAAATCAAAGTATTCCTCTAGGCTTGTCCAGGGGTAATTTATTAATATAGCAGTATATGGCTCTACACCATATGGCGTGACGCAAAACCTTTGTCATCTCGAGCGGAGCCGAGAGATCTATAATGCATAAAATGCAAATTTACACACTATTATTAACAACAGCGCTATTTAGATCTCTCACCCCAAAAAGGGGTTCGAGATGACAAAAAATAGGACTATTTGTAAAACC
>JBBRXK010000113.1:0-3631 GCA_038248465.1 Patescibacteria group bacterium
AAAGAACCGGGCTTATAATAACCAGTCACGACAGAGCCGTTTTTTACCTGTCTAAATATTAAACTGTCTGCAAACTTTCCACTTGCAGAGTCTGAGTGTAAAGGGCCTATAACTTTTGTCATTTGTTTTTTTAAAATTAGCTAATAAATGCTTTAGTAGAGTATAGCACAAACAAATCAAAAAGAATAGCAAAAGAACAGAAAAAAAATACAACACAAAAATTTTAAAGCAAAGACGGAGTTATCAACAGACACAAAAAAAACCGCAAATTTTTGCGGTTCTCTTTGATAACCAAAACTAGACTATATCAGTAATCTCTAAAGATCCGTCATATGTTTTTGGAGTACCTGTCCAGTTAAGGGCAACAGTATCTTTCATAAACAAAGCAAAACCGCTGATTTGTAATGGGGTTGCCAATACTTCATAAGCTAGTTTATAAGCTGGATTAATCACAATAGCGCCAATAGTAGCTGATTCTTTCCACGCTTTGGAAGCATCACTAATTAAAGAACGAATTGCGATTTGATCAGCTGATTTTGGATTCTTTGGGGTTACTAATTGACGACAATATGCTATACCCTTATTTGTAGCAAACACTAAAGCGTTTGCAAACTTTCCACTTGCACTATCAGAGTGAAGTGGTCCTCTTATTTTAGCCATAATTTTTTTTAAAAATTAAAGTTTTCTAATAAAATTTCGACTTTTAGCGATTAGCTTTCATGTATTCTTTGATAAAGATATTAATGCCATACTGTCCAGGTCTAAATACTCTTGCATTATATTCTGCCATTGTTTCAATGTCAAGTGCATTCCAAGCAATAACCGCATTTTTAAATAAAAACCTATTAGCTTGTTGAGCTAAACTATTAGGATTCGAAGGCCAGTTATCTCTGTGCATACTCATTTTTTTGCCTCTTTTTGTAGGCTGTTTTTGATATACCCCGCAACGATCGTTATATTCTCCAATATACATTTCACCAAAAACATAGGCACCAAAACCGCTAGGGCGACCAATACGCCCTTTTGCCTCATCAGAGCAAAGACCTGTTCCCGGTGTTATAATTACCATATATTATTAAAATAATTATCAAAATTTTTAACTACTTTATCATCATCAGTAATAAGAGAGGTTTCCATATTTGAGCAAAAAGCATTTCCCGTAAAGTTATGCGAACCGGTCACAATTATAGTTTTATCAATTATCAATAATTTTGAGTGTAGTAAATTATTTTGAGGCCATTTTTTAGCGTAAAAACCAAGCAAATTTAGTGTTTCCACTAGCTCGCCATAGTTTGTTAGCACCCTGACAGTTACACCTCGCCTGACGGCTCTTACAAGCTTCTGATTAAAAATTTGCAAGGGGTGTCCTATGTCGTCTTTGTACCACCTCCAGTCAAACATTAGTATATCAATAGATCCGCGGGCGTTATCAATTAATTTTCCCACTTTTTCGGGATATTCTCCTCCAATTATTGTTTCGTTTATCATGTTTTTAAATAATATCTTTTGCTAAAGTTAAAGACTGAACAACAAGAGAGGCAGAATAAGCAGTCCTTTTTTTTATTATGTTATATTTAAAACCGCACATTTCATCGCTATCATAAAGACGAACATAAGCAATAGTTCCCAACAAAATACCATTAAGCCAAAATTCTACATTTCCAGAGGATTGATTTATAAAAGCTCTAACAGTTTGATTGACCCCAGCAGATAAATTTCCTAATTGAACAGTATGCAAAGTTTCTCCGTCATTAAATAAACCACTCACAACACCATTAATAACACGAAAACCCATACCAAGAACAGTCGCAATATCATCAACAACAGCAAGTATAATATCTATATCACCAGAATTTTGTCCATTATCATTAAAAGTCGTTTGAAACATTAAATTTTTATCAAAATCACGAACATAAATACTTCCCGTTTCCTCTAGATAAGCATAGGCCTGATTATTAAGAGTAGTAGTTGTGCCTAAACCAAGAGAGCCGAATTGATGCCAAGTAGAATTTGCACTAATTGACCACCCGCCAACAGTTTCAAAAACAGTCGTTATGATAAATTGAGCAGTCGTAATTTTATCAGCAGGAACAGAGCTTTGCGGGTGGTCTATCACTTCATTAATTCTATGATTTTCTATACTCTCACCATCCCCCATGTGGCTCTCAGGATCAGCCTCATGCTCGGCAATAGCAAAAACTATCGCTTGATCAATAGACTGAGAGTTATCTTGTGATTTGCTCATACCTCCCCAATTTTCTAGTGACATATTTTTTTTATATTATTTCTAAAGCATTAATTCTAGCCTCTAGCTCGTTGATATATTGTTGTAATAATTCTATATCCTCAATAAAAAGACGCTCTTTTGCATTTTCATCAAAGACAATTCAAGGGCGATTTTGTATTTCTCTAAATGTATACTGTGCCATTTTATTTTTTAAAGATTACCATACTCACTATTATAATACGAACCATCAGGTAAATCAATAGCAACCCAATGGGCCGGTACTTGATAAAACTTTTTAGTAAATGCAAGCTTTATATTATTGCAATTTTTATCTCGCACCCAATTTTGCCCAGAGTGTTCGGCCCGGACATCATCAAACCAAAGATCACCTAGCAGACCGTCTAATTCTAAAAATAAAGCATAGCCACGAACGAGGCCGATCACCTCACCAATTCCAAAGCTCGCAGTTTTCCAGTCTGTAATTAAGTCGAAATCAATATCCGCTGGGGTTTCTATTGTCCGCCCTTGATAACTAGAGTATACTATGGCATAAAATCTTGCGGAGTAGCCACCCTCAATAGCGGTCAAATTGCTTTTATAATTTATATATAAATTAAGAGGCAAAGCAAAATCCTCAACAACAGAAACGGAAATATACATTGTTTCTTTTCCTGTTTTTTTTCTTAATACAGAATAATTCAACGGATGAAGTTGCGTAATTAAAATTTTAGTCGCCGGACTTTCAACATGCAACCGCCCAACATTACTTTGATACAAAAGCGAGGGAGTGCTTTCACCCTCCAAGTGATTTTTTAAACGGAGGAGTTTGTCCTGAACGAAAAAACGGAAACCAGTAAGCCCAGTGGCAAGACCGCAAGATGTCCAAAAATTTTTTAGAGTAGTATCAAAAGTATTCCAAATTTGCGAGCATAAAGGTAATTGTGATTTTTGCGTAAGCGCCTTTTTTTTCTGTCGCGAGATAAAGGGGTTAGTTTTGCGAACAGTAGAATAGATAAATCTGTCGCCAGGTTGTATAGCTTTATTAAAAAAAGGCTCAAGCCCCGCGGGAATATCAATGAATTTTACTTTTGCCATTTGATTTTTTATTTTTTTTAACGCAACATTTACAACCCCATTTGTGATGATAAACACAATGGATAAGTTTGCCATAATTTTTTGGTGGTAGTGGAGGCATAAAGATATTATAACACAAAAAAATTATAAAGGAAGATTTTTGATTTTTAAGGTCAAAAATCCAAAGTAAGATATTTTTTAATAGAGTAAAATCGTGTATGCACACGATTTTCCAAGACTTTTTTGTGGGGGGGGAAAAACAAAAAGTCGGGGGCGGTAATCCGCCTCCACTAAAACCACATCGGGTGCGCGGTTTTTTGTATGGCTAGT
>JBBRXK010000114.1:0-3595 GCA_038248465.1 Patescibacteria group bacterium
GCCCTACAAAGATATTAGCGATCTACTTGAGCGCGTGGTTGACAAAGACTTAAACAAAAAATCTCTTGAAAGCTTGATAAAAAGTGGTGCCCTCGACAGTTTTGCCGAAAGGGGAATGCTACTGCGAAATGTTGAAAACATGCTTATTTATAACAAAGAAAAAGCGCGCAACGCGAGCAACGGTCAGGTTAGCTTATTCGCTAGCGCGCCAAACGCAGGGTTAAAGCAAGGGATAAGACTCGAACAATTTCCACCGGCCGATAAACAGGAAATGTTGACTTGGGAAAAAGAATTACTTGGTCTATATGTGTCAGCGCATCCATTTTCTGATTACCGGGAACATGTTGCTGAATTTGTTGAGCCAATTAAAAATCTGGATATTAATCACGGGGAGAAAACAGTTGCAGTGGGAGCTGTTATTACCAAAGTCCAGAAGATAATCACCAGGACAAATAAATCAATGCTGTTTGTGAAAATGGAAGATGAAACAGGCAATATTGAAGTGTTGGTTTTCCCATCATTACTTAAAAGCACTTATGAAATTTGGTCCGAGGGCAAAGCCATAGTTGTGCAGGGGAAAATTTCTAATAAGGACAATGATATAAAGTTACTTGCCAATACCGCCTTCAAATTGTCTCTTCGTAATATTTCACAAATAAAAGAAAAATTTAACCAAGCGCAATTAGAAGGTGGAGTGAAGAGTGTGAGCAAGTACTCACAATCAGCCGGACCACTCCATTTGATATTTCCAGCCAATATAAATGCAGAACATCTTGATCAAATTAAAACTATTTTAATGAAATATCAGGGCGCTGACAAAGTTTATTTTGAAATTGGTGTAAATGGAAGTAAAAAAATTATTGAATCAGGACTGCATGTCCATAACTCTAGTTTTCTATTGACGGAACTTATCAATCGACTTGGTAATGTTATTCAGGTAAAACGGTAGAAATATTTATTATAATTCCAATTTAACAATTAATTGGCAAAAAAATGGAAAATTTGTTATAATAAAAATAATGATAACTGTTGATAAATTGAAAAACATCATTGATAAAATAAACATTTTATGTCTGCAGCAAAAAATCCAATAAAAATTTTAGTAATTGACGAGGATGACGCACCAATTGCATCTGAGGCTAGACTGAAGCAAAAGAAAAAACAAGCATCACAAGTAAAAGCACTCAAGGCTACTAATTTGACAGCGGGAAAAACCAAAACCGCAAATTCCAAGGTTAGCCCGGAGGTAGATGCGGAAAAAATCAAAGCAGTCAAGAAACGATTGGTTACAGAAGCAATTGAAAATCTTGACGAAGATGATGAAATAAAATTTGGCGCACGATCATTAAATTCAGAAAATAGTTTTGTTGAGAAATTGAAGAAAGAATTGAATGAATCTGAAAGGGGGACAGTCAAATCAAATAAAATTGCAGTTTTGGACGAAGAGCTTTTTTCTGTTTCTGCTAATTCCTCTAGTCAAAACCAAAGTGCATTAAATACTGCTAAAGGCAGTAGAGCAAACGATGAAACAATTCAAGAAATTGTAAAAACTAAAGAGAGGACTAATAGATCTGTAAATATATACCGCCGGATTGCCTATTTTTTTGTATTCCTAGTTATTGTTTTGGCAGTGGCCAGTGCCTATCTGCTCCTTACCAAAGTAACAATCGTTCTTATTCCCGATCAGGAACGAATGAGTAACAATTTGATTTTTGATGTTATTGATACCGACTCGACCGACAGCACGAGCAAGGACAAGGTCAAGGGTATTGTAAAAACAATAACCATTGATCATAAAAAAAGTTATCCAGCGACTGGTGAAGAGGTGATTGGCAAAGAGGCTGTGGGCAAAGTTATGCTAGTTAATAGTTATACAAAGAACCAGATGTTGGTAGCGACTACCAGATTGATTGCAGCTAGTGGCGAATTATTTAGATTGAAAAACACTGTAAACATACCAGCGGGTGGCGAAGCGGAGGCGGAAATATATGCCGACGATCCAAGTCCAGAGATGGCGCTAGAACCAACCAAGTTTAGCATCCCTGGTTTGTGGGCGGGTTTACAAGACAAGATATACGCCGAAAGTAAAGAGAAGATTAGTTACCAGCAAAAAATTAAAAAACATATCACACAGGACGATTTAGACAACGGCGCGCGCGATATTCGACAACAGCTACTAGTAAAAGCCAAAACTGAGGTGAACAAATCATATAGTAATTTTGATGAAATTATTTATAATCTGGATGATGCAACAGTAAAAACTGAAATGGACGCGGAGCCTGGCGCCGAGCTTGATGAAGTTAATATTAGCATAAGCGCTGATGTGATAGTTGTGGCTTTTGACGGAAAGGAAGCAGCCTTGCTTGCTCAACAAAAGTTTGTCTCAGCTCTCCCGAGCGACAAGGAACAAATTAGTTTTGCGGATGAGGAGATATTATATTCTTTAAATAATTATAATAGACCAGAGGGAAGCGCTACTATAAATGCAAGCTTTGAAGGTAAGGTGAGCATCAAGGAAAATTCAAACATAATTGATAAGAGTAAAATCAAAAATTTGAACAAAAAGCAGTTGGAAGTTTATTTGAAAGACATAAAAGGGGTTTCTGGTTTTGATATCAAGTTTTACCCATCTTTCTTACCAGAGTTTTTGAAAAAAGTACCGAGAATGCCTGATCGAATTGAGATTGAGGTCAAGAAATAGGGTCATTTTGTATTTTGACTTTGATAATTATAGATTTAATATTTGATAAGGAGCTTGACATAATGATGGCAAAGAGCTAAGTTATAAATAACAAAATATATAGAAATAAATTTACGATTGCTTCGCCTACCAAGCGCGGTCGCCACTACGGCAGATCTTAAATAGACTAAGTAAGTTTTTTCTAAAGTGAGAGCTCCAATTTTTGGAGAAACTAGATGGAACCGCGAGATCAGACAAAAGACCTCGTTCTAGTATTATCTTTTTGATAGTACCTGAGCGAGGTTTTTTGTTGAGTCACTAAACCACAAATTCGTTCTAGTGACGCATTGCAAATATCAGACTGTAAACAAAGTTGTGTTTAGAGATTATCAGAAAAAAGCATTTTAAATAATTATAAATAAAGCGTTTAAATATAATTCGTGAATTCGTGAACTGATTCGTGAATTCGTAATATAAAAAAATATGAACGAAAAAAATGAAAATCAAGAACTACTTCGTCATTCTATGTCGCATGTGATGGCTGCGGCGATTCAAAAATTGTGGCCCGAGGCCAAGTTTGCTATCGGTCCATCGATTGAGAATGGATTTTATTATGATATTGATTTTGGAGATGTTAAGCTAGTCGAAGCAGATTTGCAAAAAATCGAAAAGGAGATGAAGACTATTTTGAAGCTGTCGCTCGAATTTGAACGTAGTGAGATGAGTGTAGACGAGGCGATAAAAAAAGAAGAGGCCAGTGGGCAGATTTATAAAAAAGAATTAATCGAAGATTTGAAATCGGCCGGCGAAACAGTTGTGACTTATTATAAACTAGGCGATTTTGAAGATTTGTGTCGTGGTCCGCACATCGAAAAGTCAAGCAAGATTAAATCTGGCACCTACAAACTAACTAGC
>JBBRXK010000115.1:0-3575 GCA_038248465.1 Patescibacteria group bacterium
AAAGTAGAAGACAACAATTTTTCAGCTCCGAATATTTCCTCCTTGAGCCAAAACGATTCAGTCGAAAATGAAAATAATCCATTTCTAGCAGAGAATGATGTTAAAAACAATGCTCCGAGCAATGCGCCAAATAGTGATGAAGATATACTGAAAAATGTTTTAAAAACATTTGGTGGAAAACTTGTGTAATTATTTATGACAAATAAAAAACTGGGCTTAGCTCTTGGCGGTGGCGGTGCACGTGGTGTTGCTCATATCGGCGTCATCAAAACTTTGCTTCAGCACAACTTAAAACCGGATTTTATATCTGGCTCCAGCATGGGCGCTTTGATAGGAGCTTTTTATGCGCTGGGAATAAATTGGTCAGAGATTGAGTCACTGGCCCTTAATTTTGACAAGGCCAGTGTAGCACAAACATTTCTGGATCTTGGAAAATGGGGTCAAACAATTCTTAAAGGTGATAAGGTCAAGAGGTTTTTGGAAGGAAGCTTCGGTGATAAAAAAATAGAAGATACAAAAATACCCTTAGCTATTGTAGTATGTGATCTAGTGACAGGAAAAGAGGTGATCCTTAAAGAAGGGTTAATCCGAGATGCAATTTATGCGAGCATCTCTGTGCCTGGAATTTTTCCACCACTAAAAATAGGGAAGCAAATTATGATTGACGGCGGCGTAATAAATCCCACTCCATTCTACGTGGTTAAAAAGATGGGAGCTGATGTTGTTATTGGTGTAGATCTAATCGGCAAGAATAGAAAAAATATTGAAGAGGTACCAAATCTTATAAACACACTCTTGCTCACTTATGAAATAATCAGAACCCAGGCGATGGAACACAAAATTAAAGAGTCTGATGAAAATACAATTATTATAAGACCAGAGAAACGTGATTTGATAGACAGCTTTAAATTTTATGATATTAAAGAATTTATAAATGCAGGCGAAGAAAGTATGGCTGAAATACTGCCAAAAATAAGAGAATTACTAGAGTCTTGCCAAGCAGAAGAGAATGGGTTATTATAATTTAGTAAAATTTACAATTTAAAAATACGACAGTAGTTAAAAGCTAATAATAAGTTGTTTATATTCGGAGATCGTCTAATGGTAGGACAACAGGTTCTGGTCCTGTTTATTGGGGTTCGAGTCCCTATCTCCGAGCAAATTTAAAAGCATCACCAGAATGGGGGTGCTTTTCTTATTGTCTAAATACGTCTAAGAAATTTTTTATAGTTTTAATATTTCAATTCCTCAAAGTTGCGCCGAGGAACTTTATTGCAAATACTTAATTTTTGTTTATACAAAAGTAATACCTCAACGCATGACCTTTCGTTAATGCCAAATTTAATTTTACATTAATATCTATCATATAAAATTAATATAATAATAAGTTAATATTAAAAATATGAATAGAGTAATACATTTTGAGATTCATGCCGCTGACACAAAGCGTGCTTCAAAATTTTATAGTGATACATTTGGGTGGAAAATAGAAGAGTGGCTAATTCCGGGCCTTGAGATGCCAGAAGAAAACCGTTATTGGATGGTGATGACTGCAGATCAGGGGAGCACAGAGCCTGGGATAAGTGGAGGCATGGTGGTTCGCAAAGGGGAGGCGCCAAAAGTGGGTGAGCCGATAACATCTTTTGTTTGCACAATCGATGTTGACGATGTCGACAAGTATACAAAAAAAGTTGAAGCAAATGGGGGCAAGAGCACTACGTCAAAAATGCCTGTGATGGGCATGGGCTGGTTGGCATATTTCAATGATACTGAGGGAAATATTTTTGGTATATTTCAAGAGGATAAAAATGCAAAATAAAAATAGATATTTTTTTAAACTACAATACGTCTTTGGACGTATTTTAGTTTTGTAAAAAATATGATAAAGTGGTAGGGTAAAAACACGTCAATAATTGAACGTATATTTTTTCTAGAAAGGGACAATTAGCTCAGCTGGTTAGAGCGTTCGCTTCACACGCGAGAGGTCATTGGTTCGAATCCAATATCGTCCACTATTTCGCCCGCTTGTTAGTTCAAAATGTGAACTAAGCAGAGCCAATACAAATAATTAAAGGAATATCGTCTATTATTAGAACATGGTTTTATTGATTTTTTTTGTATTTATTTAAATTTGTTAATGCGAGCATCGTATAATGGTATTACGCCAGCTTCCCAAGCTGGATAAGCGGGTTCGATTCCCGTTGCTCGCTCAAAAATCAAAACATTTCAAATTAAAATTGAAATGTTTTTGTTTTTTGAAATTCTTTCTTCCCCACAGATAACTACTTTTAGTTATATATTTATTGGCAATTACCTATCTCGATAATCTTTGGATAATTTAATTATTTTGCAAATAGTGCTATACTTGTGTTGTAATATAAAATAACATTTATGAAAATATTTGAATACTCGATTTTGGAAACAGCAGAGATTCTAAAAGAATTTAGTGTTGATGCCAGCAACGGTCTCGATGAAAAGTCTATTCAGAAAAGGCAAATTGAATTTGGCCAGAACAGCCTAGATTTTAAAAAATTAAGTCTTTGGCGTATTCTTTTGCGTCAATTCAAATCGGCGTTTATCTATCTTTTGGTCGGCGCGATGATAATTACTATTTTCTTGCACGAATACGTAGACGCGACAATGATTTTTATTTTTCTACTAGTAAATACCGTATTGGGTTTCTTCCAGGAATATCGATCAGAAAAAACTGTTAAACTTTTAAACAAATTTACCTTACCGCGCACAAAAGTGTTGCGGGGTGGAAAAGAAGAAATTATTATTTCGACGAAATTGGTGCCGGGCGATATTATTATACTTGAAACGGGCGACAAAGTTCCGGCAGATATTCGGATTCTCAGCCAATCAAATTTGCTGATAAATGAATCAGTTTTAACGGGAGAGTCACTGCCAATCTACAAAAAAGCTGAGAGTCTCAAAACAAAACCAAAAGCCTATCACGAAGCAACCAATCTGGGTTTTTCGGGAACTGATGTCATAAAAGGACGGGCCGTAGCGATTGTTTTATCAATTTCTAAAAATACCGCATTCGGTCAAATCGCCAAGCTGACCGTGGAAACTAGAAAAATAAGCGATTTTGAAAAAGGTATAAATAGTTTTTCAAAATTTATTATTTATTTGGTAATTATCACAGTGACAATTATAATTCTGGCCAATGTCTTTATCAAAAAAGACAGTGTAAATTTTCTTGAGTTAATAATATTTTCCGTAGCACTGACAGTAAGCGTAATTCCCGAAGCCTTGCCGCTGGTCACCACATTCTCACTAGCGCGAGGCGCACATAAATTGGCCAAAAACAAAGTTGTGGTTAAAAGACTTTCGGCAATCGAGGACTTGGGAGCGATCGAAGTACTCTGTACAGACAAAACAGGAACGCTCACAAAAAATGATTTAAAAATAAGTGATTTATATTCGCATGATGAAGAGAAGACGCTGTTATACGCAAATATTGCATCTTCGCTAGAGCTCGAAAAAAAGACCGAGCCTTTTGACATTGCCCTCGAGGCAGGTCTAGAGAAGGAGCAGAAAAAAATACTGAAAAAAATTGAAAAAATACA
>JBBRXK010000116.1:0-3571 GCA_038248465.1 Patescibacteria group bacterium
CTTGAATGCCAACGCAATCCAGTCCAAAATATTCCGACCTGGCGATACTGCGCCAATCACAGTCAGGGGGAGTCCAATCTCATTATTGTAATTTTTCTCGCTTTGCCTAACTCTTTTTTCTTTGGACAATACCGTATAAATTGCCGCCTTGGTGCTGGTTTTGCCAACTGAACCGGTAATACCAATAATCTCAGGCTTGTACTTTGCCAAAATTAATTTTGCTGAATATTTTAATTTTAGTTGGATGAGTCGTTTCATTTTTTTATTATAGCATATTAGCCAGTTCAGCAAAATGCCATCTAGCGCTCTTTCTCCACCTGATAATAATTCAAAATATAAGCGGCCAATTCTTGAAATAGCGGCACGGATGACGAATCAGCAAACTTCACGCTCTTGGGATTATCAAATTTTACAAGGAGAACAAATTTTGGCTCTTCCGCGGGAGCGAAGCCAATAAAGGTGTGAATGGTTTTGTTCGTATATCCGCCCTTCCCAGCAACTTGCGCGGTACCGGTTTTCCCTCCCACATAATAACCGTTCACTTGAGCTTTTAGGGAATGTCCACGATCCACAACATTTACAAGCATTCCCGAAACCGTTAAAGCGGTTTTTTCCGTAATCACTCGGCGAATTTGTTGCGCTTGCGTTACGGACCTCACGCCACCAGGAGAAATAATTTCCGAAACAATATATGGTTTCATCAAAATGCCCTCATTGATAATTGCCGAATAAGCTGTAATCATCTGTAGCGGCGTCGCCGTAATCCCCTGGCCAAAAGATGCTGTGGCGGCCTCAATCGGACGTATATTTTCTTTTTGCAGACTAGAAATATTACTCACACCTTCTGTTTCGAGTTCAATTCCTGTTTTTTCTCCAAAACCAAATGCCTTTACATACTCGGCAAATTTTGCTGATCCCATTTGCTCCATTGCAAAAATTGTCCCGGTATTCAAGGATAATTCCAAAACAGTATTCATGTCTACCACGCCGTGTCCGCCGTGTGTTTCATAATCTGAATTTTTGATTGGCTTGTCCCAGCCCTGAATCATCCTAAACCCCTTGTCTTGATAGGTGGTTTGCGGACTAATCTTCCCCTCATTTATTCCAGCAGCCAAGGTAATTGCCTTAAATATTGAGCCCGGTTCGTAAGAATCGAAGATGGCGGGATTGTTGTAAACATTTATTGACTCGACTTCACTGTAGTTGTTTGGATCATAGTCGGGCCATGAACACATCGCGATAATTGCTGCAGTATTTGGCTCCATAACTATGATGCTGCCACCATCAGCACCGTACTTCATAGCCTCCTCTCCCAATCTCTTGCAGGCCATGTACTGAATAGATCTATCAATTGTCAAAAATATATCACTCCCATCTTTTGCCAGATCAAGCTCACGATCATTAATAATTATCAAATCGCCGCTAGCTGCTCTTTCCGCTTTTATCAAGCCCGCTTGTCCTGTCAATTCTTCATTAAAAAAACCCTCTAAGCCATATCTACCTTCTTCCTTATCATCTTGAAAACCAACAAATCCAAGTATTTGCGAACCCATTTCTTTTTCTGGATAATAGCGATGTTTTTCGTTAAAAAAACTCAAACCGATTGGATCTATGGCCAATACCTGTTTTAGAATTTCGTCATCTACTTTTCTCTTGATTGGTTCATATGGATCACCCGGCTTATCAAGGCGCACAATATATTCTTTTATTTTTTGGTCTTTACGCAATTTTGTCTCAGCAATTCTTTTTATCTCCACCAACTCTTTCAAATCTTTTAGTTCTTCAGCACTAGGATTTACAATGGTGGTTGAGGCAATGTTATTGCCTATTTTTTTATCAGGAAATAGTAATGCAAAAAATGGATCTTCTCGCAAAACTTTCTCCACTTCCTTATTAACACCCTTCTCATCAAATATTTTATATAACTCTTCAGCGACTCTCTGTGGTTCTTTAATTTTTTTCGGTACTGCGTAGATAAAGGCGAAGTCTTTGTTTGTGGCGACTGGGTAAAATTTTTTTTCTTTGTTTTCATTAGAATCTTGAATAAATATTCTTCCTCTTTTTGGCATCAATTCATTTTCAACAAGGTGCTGATCAGACGCGAGAGCAACATAAAAATCGTAATTGATTACCTGCAGTGAGATCAGGCGATAAATCAAAACGCCAGCAAACAAAAAAATAATCGTAGCTAAAATTTGCAAACGACTATTTTTATTTTCTTTTTTTTGTTTATTTTCTAGCTTTTTGGGCTTATTATACCTTATCATGAAAATTGAAATTATTTTTTAGCCACTGCTCCGCCAACTATAGTTACGTATTTTATATCATCTACCTTCACCATTCCCCGTTTTACAGCTTTTTCATTTAATAGCTCATACGAGGTCAAATTCATCGCCACTATTTCATCTCGCTCATTTTCGGCCTCGAGACTATTTATACTCTTTTTCAGATCTTGCAAAACAAAGCCCTTGATCGACAAATCGTTTATGCTGGCAATATAGACAATAGTCAAAACAAAAAACATTAATACTATCGCTTTATTTGCGTAAGAGTGAATTTTTGTTTTATTTTTGCGTATCAGATCAAAACTCAGCGAACTAAATGTTGATGTTTTACTTTTTATTATTTGCTCCATTTTTTTGTTTTTGTTTTTTTTCGTTTCCGCTATTTTAATAAAACGAATTTTGTTATTTTATTTTCAATGCTACTCTCAGCTTCGCACTTCTTGATCTTGGGTTGTTTTTTATTTCCGCGCGACTTGCTTCAATAGGTTTTTTGGTGATTATTTTGACTCTTGCTTCGTGATTGCATCGACAAATTGGTATCTCGGGGGGACAAATGCAATCAATACTTTCATTTTTGAAAAATTGTTTGACTATGCGATCTTCCAGGCTATGAAATGACACAAGCGCTAGTTTTCCACCAACTCTCAAAGCATCTAGGGCTTGTGGTAAAGCTTTCTCAAGTGCCGTCATTTCATCGTTACTTGCGATTCTAATCGCCTGAAATGTTCTGGTGGCAAAATGAATTTTACTGTTATTTATATATGAATCTGGTACAGCGTTTTTTATGATTGCGAGCAATTCACTGCTTCTTCTGATCTCCTTGACCCGTCGAGCCTTGACTATCTCTGCCGCGATTCGTCGCGCAAAACGTTCTTCACCATATTGACTGATTATTCTTTCTAGTTCTTTTTCTCGTGTATAATTTACGATATCCTGGGTGCTGTTGTCGTCTTCACCATTGCCACCAAATGTCATGTCGAGCGACGCATTTTTTTGAAAAGAAAATCCTCTACGTTCATCATCAAGCTGAGCGGACGAAAGTCCCAGATCCATGACAACTGCGGAAAAATTATTTTTTAAACCTAGTTCTTGCAAATTGCTCTCAATATTTTGAAAACTATCATTTAGCAAAGTAACATTTTTTATTTCTTTCTCTCCCAAAATCTTTTCCGCGTTTTTGATCGCGAGCATGTCCAAATCAAAGCTTATCACTCTGCCACTTGGCCCAACAATTTCTGCAAACCGAGAAGTGTAACCCGCGCCACCCAATGTACAATCCACGACCA
>JBBRXK010000117.1:0-3507 GCA_038248465.1 Patescibacteria group bacterium
GGCCCATAACCTGGAGGTCGTCGGTTCGAATCCGACTCCCGCAACAAAGACGTAACGAAGTGAAGACTTTGTTGCGGGAGTCGGCGAGAACCGACTTTGAGAATTAATTAAAACAAGATTTAATATTCAATAACAAAATTACTTATTGAAAATTATAATCGTGAAATAATGAGGGTGTGTCCTTTTCAGGGCTTCGAATTCGACTCCCGCAACTTACAACAATTAAGAATTAAGAATGAACAATTAAAAATAATTCTTAATTGAATTTATGCCACAAAGAAAAGCTTGGGATAATGAATATAAGAATAACAAGTTGGTCAGCATGAGTGAGCAACCGCAGAAAGACTTTTTGAATTTTCTCAAATACGTAAAGAAAGAACAGAAAACGATCGTTACAAATTTAAAAATTTTAGATCTTGGTTGTGGCCTGGGCAAAAACTCCATTTATATGGCCAAGCTCGACAACGAAGTACATGGCACCGATATTTCAAGTGAAGCGATTAAGATTTCCAAAGAACGAGCAAGCAAAGAAGATCTAAATATCGATTTCGCGGTATCAAATATTGGTTCAAAATATCCATTCGCGGATGAATACTTTGATATAGTTGTAGATGTAATGACTTCGAACTCACTCAACGGGGCCGAAAGAGAAATATATCTTGCCGAAACAAAAAGAGTTCTGAAGCCAGGTGGCTTCTTCTTCGTTCGCACTCTGCGAAAAGATGGAGACAAGAACGCCAAAAATCTACTCAAACTCTCCCCTGGCAAAGAAAAAAATACCTATATAATGAAAGAGCTCGGTCTCACCGAAAGAGTTTTCGAAGAAAATGAAATCAGAGAAATATATTCCAAATATTTTAAAATATTAAAGTTAGACAATAAATCCGCCTACACCAAATACGCCAATCAAAGTTATAAGAGGAATTATTGGTTGGTTTATTTAGTAGCATAGATGATAATTAACAACTGACATTTAACAATTAATTTCTATTGTTTATCGAAATGCCTGTGGCAAAAAAATAATAATTAGAAGTTTGTAGTTAGGCGTCAACTGTCAAATGTTGAAAAGCCGCGGTAGCTCAGTGGTAGAGCAAAGGACTGATTTTCGGTCCCATTAATGGAAACATCGATGTGCAAATTGGGTGAATTCGGGGAAACCTAAATCACGTAAATTAATTTTAATTTCGTGCCATGGCAATCCCGAGCCAAGTCTTGGAGGGTTTTAGTTCCAAGAAAGGTGTAGAGACTAGCAAGTGAGTCCCAACAATAATCTTGCCTTAGCGCCCAACTCCGTAGTATTTATTTACCGGAGATGATATAGTCCGATCCTCGCAGGAAACTCGAGAAAAATACCAGGAAAATCCTTGTGTCGTCAGTTCAATCCTGACCCGCGGCACAATTGTCTTATCATTGAACCTATGGTATACTGATAATATAACATAGGTTCAATTTTATGGATAAAAAAAATAAAGCCATTGGCTTAAGAATGCTTGGCAAGAGTTACGGTGAGATAAACAAAATACTAGGTATTCCAAAAAGCACACTCAGTTACTGGTTGAGCAACATTAAGTTGAATAAAATAGCGAAAGAAAAAATTGAACTTAGTAAGTACAAAAAAAGCACTTTGAAACTAATAATGAGAAACAAAGAACAAACGGTAATTGCTAGAAATAGACATCAAAATGCCATGAATGCTGGCAAAAAAGAGTTTAAAATACATAAAGCGGATCCATTATTCCTTGTTGGTCTCTCCCTTTATTGGGCAGAGGGATACAAAAAAGGTGCCAGTGGTAGCAAATGGAAAGTTATTGACTTCGCAAACTCAGACGAACAGATGATAATATTGATTCTAAATTTTTTTAGAAAATATTTAATTGTAGACGACCAAGTAATCAAGGCTCAACTCATTGCTCATCCCAATATTAATATTAAAAAAGCAGTAAACAAGTGGTCAGAAATAACCAACATTCCAGAAGAGAAATTTATCAAGACCTATTCCGGCCAACCAATTAGTAGCAAGGGAATACGTGATAAAAAATCCCTTCCGAATGGCACCATCCACATCAGAATATATCAGGTTGAGCAATTTTTTAGACTAATCGGCTGGATTGAAGGCTTAAAAGAACATTTTAAAGAATAATTTGATTAAACACGGAGTGTGGCCCAGCTGGTAGGGCGCCTGGTTTGGGACCAGGAGATCCAGGGTTCGAATCCCTGCACTCCGACAAATACAATTAAGAATTTTGAATTGAATCTGCGGGTATAGTATAATGGCTTTTATGCTAGCCTTCCAAGCTGGAGATAGGGGTTCGATTCCCCTTACCCGCTCATAAAATTAAAACACTCCGAACGACAGTGAGGGGTGTTTTAATTTTGGAGTGGGTATTTATTTTATGCTCATTAATTATCAAACACCGAGCGTTTCTTCTAGATTTAATCCTATATCACCCAATCCTTCACCTTAAAAATCTCCTCATTTCTAATACCGAGCCCTTTTTCACGCATGACTTGGAAAGCATCAGCTGGTCGGCCGAGATAATAAGCCTTGCGGTCAGTCGGATTTATATAGTAGGCCTTGCCCTTGTCTTCGGTATCGAGAAGTATTTTGCCACTTAGCTTAAGTGGAAATATTTTGTTTTTAGTTATAATGCTATGCTTTACTCCCAAACCAAGCTTGCGCATAATATTGAAGGCGTCACTCGGGCGACCAAGATAATATTTCTTGCTGTCATTCGGATACACGTACCAAGCCTCCCCCTTGCTCTCGACTTGAAGCAGTATTCGTCCGGATAATTTCTGTGCCAAGATCAAAGCGGAATTAACACTACTCTCGGTACCAATGGTAAAATTAGCTGGTCTCGTCTCCTTGAGGATATTTTTTGGACTCGCTTCCGCTGAAAGTATAACGCTACTAGTAGCGTAGACCAGGCTAACCTTGCCCCTGGTCACCAGTGTAAAATTTATATCCAAGATCTTGCCCGCTCCCTCCTTGTAAGATGTGGGCGTGCCACCAACAAAATTGAGGACGCCTTTTTTGTTGTCGAATTTCACGTCCTCGGGCCAAAACTTGAAAATAGAATTGTCTTTCCCAATTGACTTAATCTTAAGCATTTTAGGATCAAATTTGAATTCCACCTTCACAGCATTTATTCCCTTTCCGCCTCCACTGTTAACCATTAATCTGGTAGAAAAATCTTTGCCACCTTGATAAACACCATGCCCGGATGAAAAAAAGAGACTGGCTTCGGCGGCTAGAGTTTGGTGAGGAAAAAGAATGGGGATGCTTGAGAGTAAAATAATTAATGTTAGATAACGCATAATTTTATTATCTATAAAGGCGTCTAAACTACAGTCGCCATTCTTCACTAAACGCGAAAACTTTAGCCTGTGCAAGCCCATGAACATAATTGACACTTTTTTATTTGTCATAATTATATCACAAAAATTGAATAAAAAATATTGCATTATCCAGCCCCAGATATCGTCAGCCATCATGGCATTATATAC
>JBBRXK010000118.1:0-3505 GCA_038248465.1 Patescibacteria group bacterium
CAAGCAGCGATGGCGAGTTGGGATCGTGTGCATGAGATAATTTCTCTGAAAAATAATCTTCTAGTCATTCCAAAAGAAAATGAAAATGAAAATCAGCCTTCAAATACAGTTATAGAATTCAAAGACGTTTCCTTTGCTTATGATAATGGGAAAGAGGTGCTCAAAAAAATAAATTTAAAATTTGAAGCTGGTAAAAAATATGCTTTGGTCGGTCCAACTGGTGGCGGTAAAACTACCACTGCCTCACTAATGGCTAGGCTTTTTGATCCTAGTCAAGGTGAGATTTTTCTTTCTGGTCGCGATATTCGCACTTACCAAGATAATGAAAGAAGCAAAAAAATCGGCTTCATTCTCCAAGAACCGTTTCTCTTTTCGGGCAAAGTCAGTGAGAATATTATTTATGGCAATGAAGAGTATAAAAATCTCAACAGCCAAGAATTAGAAAAAGTGATTAGCGAGGCTGGCCTCTCTTCCCTTTTGGCCCGTTTCGACAAGGGCCTAGATACAGAAATCAGCTCCTCGGGTGATAGTCTTAGTCTGGGACAAAAACAATTGGTCGCTTTTATTCGCGTAGTCCTGCGCCAACCAGATCTTCTCATCCTCGATGAAGCCAGTGCCAATATCGATACTGTTACCGAGCAGTTGTTGGGTGAGATTCTAAAGAAACTGTCAGCGACCACGACCCAAGTCATTATTGCTCATCGTTTGAATACTATTGCCAATGCCGATGAGATTTATTTTGTTAACTCGGGCCAGATCATCAAGGCCGGTTCAATGGAGCAAGCGCTAGATTTACTGATGAAAGATAAACGTGGTTCTTAAAAAAAGCTATGCTGGATATAAATATTATTGCCATTGGCAAACTAAAAGAGGAAGTTCTCAAGCGCTTGAGTCAATAATTCCCAAAAAGAATCAAGCCCCTTTATCGCGCCACGACTATTTTGAAGGGGGAAAATATCATCGTTATAGCGTTTTTTGAGTTAGGAAAACTTTGGCCCTTAGATAAGTTATTAGCAAAAAGTAGCTAAAAATATGAAAAAAAGCCTACAAATCACCAAAATTTCCACAATTTCCAAGGCTTGACAAAAATACCGTAATAGTCTAATATTTAAGAAGATTTATTTAAAAAATTAATGTAGTAATTAGTTATGCTAACAATCCGATTATCAAGAATTGGCAAGAAGAAAAAGCCGATGTATCGCTTGGTTGTATCCGAAAAAGGTCGCGACCCCTATGGCCGTGCACTAGAAATTGTGGGTTCATACAATCCATATACCAAAGATTTGCAGACAAGCAAGGACCGAATCGAGCATTATTTGCAAAATGGCGCGCAAATGTCCGACACAGTCAACAACCTTTTGGTTGGAAAAGAAATTATCGAAGGCGAAAAAGTAAAGGCCTCCAAACCAGGCAAGCCGAAAGCCGAAAAGAAATAATTGACTAATTTTTTTATTTAGTTAAATTCTTTGACAATTTTATTAAAATATGATATTATATTTAATATAATAATTAAAAATATTTTTCAAACCAAAATATGTAAATTATTTACATTTGCTTTGAAAGAAAAAATGTATGGCAGAAAATTTCCAAGATCAAGATTTCTTAGAATTTGTGGTTAAGTCTATTGTAGGCGCACCTGACAAGGTATCTGCAGTAAGAACCGTTGATGAAAGAGGTGTATTACTTACATTGAACATTGATCCATCAGACATGGGCTATGTTATCGGACGCAAAGGGCAAACTGCTCAAGCTATCCGCACACTACTTAAAATCGTAGGCGCAAAGAATAATGCACGTGTTAACTTGAAAATCAATGAACCAGAAGGATCTCAAAGACCAGCGCCACGAATGCGTGAGACTGAAATTGACACTTCCAGTGTTGATGATTTAAAAATCTAAGAATCTACACGATTAAATAAAGCAAAAAGCCACGACTTAGTTTGTGGCTTTTTGATTACTTATTACAAATTCACAAATCTAATCACAAATACACGAATAACATATTAGAAATTATAGGGATTTTTGCGAACTTTTAAATGTTTGATATTTATTAGATAAAATATCTCAAATTTCTCAAAAAACTTCGATAATTTAAAAAACGTATCGAGATAGAATTCGTGCATTCGTGATTAGATTTGTAAATTCGTAATTTAAAAAACATGGCCTTCCACATCCTCACCATCTTCCCAAAAATATTTAGCTCCTACTTCAATGAAAGTATTATTAAACGTGCACAAGACAAGAATATTATTGATATCAAAATCTATAATCTCCGTGATTGGACCAGCGACAATCACAAAACAGTTGACGACACTCCGTTTGGTGGTGGTGCTGGTATGCTTATGAAAATCGAGCCACTCTACAAAGCGCTCACTGATATAAAAAAGCAAATCACAGCGACCAAGCATACAGAAATAAAAACCATCCTTTTGTCGGCCCGGGGCACAAAATGGACGCAAGCAAGGGCACAAAAATATTCTGAAGAATTTTCAGATATCATTATGATTTGCGGACGCTACGAGGGTGTTGATGATAGAATTAAAAATTTTATCGATGAAGAAATTTCCATCGGCGACTATGTTTTGACTGGTGGTGAAATCGGCGCGATGGTGCTACTCGACTCAATCACGCGTCTACTGCCAGGGACGCTAGGGAATAGTGAAAGTGCGATAAGCGAATCACACTCCGTACTCGGCAACATCGAATATCCACAATACACACGACCAGAAATATTTATCGACAGTGACGGCAATGAATACCCCGTACCAAAAGTACTGCTCTCAGGCAATCATGCTGAAATTGAAAAATGGAAAAATACTGGTTTATAAAAGTAAAAGAAAATGCATAGTCTCGAATTAAAATTACTCGACAAAAAAAATAGATTCAAGCGAATCTATTTTTTTTATAGTCTAGGAATTTCTGGCCCGATCGAGTGCTTGCTTTTAGTTTTTTTATGATTAAGAAAATTGTTTTTGAGGTGCTTAATTTATTGCCTATAAAATTTTCCAAGAAGCTACTTTTCAATAATCCCGTAAATTGTTAAGCCAAACGGCAATTTGATTCCACGACGCAAAAACCACAAATCCAAGCTCATCACTCTACATAAAACTCTATTCATGATATTGTTTGAAAATCGTATTTCTGTATTGTGTGTTTTTATTTTGCATACCCGGTAGATAAAATTTTTGATGATTCTAAATGTCGCTTCCAAAGGGAATAACACCGAATTCCAATAGCCAATTTGTAAAATTTTAAATCCGCTTTTTTTAATTTTTTCGGCAATTTCTTTTTTTGTATATCTTCTTTTATGTTCCAGCGCGATATCATGCGAACCAAACAAAAAGCCATATGCAGGGACTGTAAAAATCATTCTTCCGCCCTTTTTTAAGGAGTGGTAAATCTGATCGATGGCCAATTCGTCTTTTTCTAAATGCTCAAGCAAATCAAAACAGCAGGCACCACTAAAATTATTTTCTTGCAAAACAATATCCTCGATATCGCCAAG
>JBBRXK010000119.1:0-3496 GCA_038248465.1 Patescibacteria group bacterium
AATAGCCATGCAAGTGATCGCGTCCAAACTATTGTCACCCATCGGCATGGCGTGAATGTCGCCCACAATATCCGGATTATAATCCGACACGGGATCCATTATTTGGTAATTCACCTTTTCTAGGTAAGGAATAATCCACTCACGACTCAGCTCATAGCGATTATTTCTTGTTTTATCAATCCGCAAACCACCACCAATGTCCAAAATATCTTTCTTCTCTGTAAATATTCTCTTAACTCTGTCATCGAAAAAATTACTTTTGTTTTTCATATTGTAATTACAAATTTGATTTTATTTGTGCAATTATTTCTTCCATACTTTTTGTTGAATCTAAAATAACCGATTCAGGAACAATTTGTTTGGCGTATTTCAAAAAATTATTGAAATTATATTCAGACATTGCTAGATATTTTTTGTTTTCACTATCAGTAAAATTCCCTCTCTCGCCATAACCCCTCTTCGCTTGCCTTTTTTGCCTCTCCTCGCTCGCAATACTAAAAATAAATAACTTATCCGGCTGCAAAATAATATAGCAATATTTTTTTAATTCATCTTTGCTCAATTCATGATTAAATAATGAAATTATATTTTGAAAATAGCCTTGGTCAAGAATCGCGAATTGAAATTTTTTGGCCTTCTCGAACTTAGCATTATAGTCCAAAAAACAATTCATAAATTTGTGATAAAATTCTTTACCGCTCCCTGAATTCCGAATAACAAGTAATAACAAGCCACAAAAATTCAGAGGGTTCGTGAGCGCATATTTTAAATTATAAAAAATCAGCTCACTTTTTTTTCTTATTTTAATAATACGAAAAGTATTTCCTTCTGCTAATTTTCTGGCAATTGTCGATTTACCGGATCCAGGGAGTCCGTAAAATTCTATAATCATTTTTTCTTAAACTTAATCGCATAAGACTCCGAAAAAAACTTTGACAACAATCCCATTTTTTTCTGACCAAATTTTCCAAACAGGCAACGATTTTTTTTGGCTGATCGCCAAAATGGCCAAACAAATGTTACTGGCATTATTTCAATTTCTGTAAATCCGCATTTCTCTAAAAGATTTTTTAATTTACCTGTTTCAATCTGTCCACTATGAAACTGTGAAACTTTTCGACCCATTAATTTCATACGAAAATATTTCGGTGTTTTTGTAATTATAAACCCCCCACCATTTGGGTTAAGTAGAGCATTGATTTTCTTAAGCATTTTCTCTTTGTCATCTATATATTCAATTGCTCGTGATGAAAAAAAGAAATCATAGGTTTTATTTGGACTAAATTCCAAAAAATCGCTTTCAAAATAACTGAGATTTGTCGCATTTTTAAATCGTAGCTTTGCCAATCTGAGCATTTCACTTGAAATATCTACCAAGTCAAAGTGGGTTCCAGGATGAAATTTTAGAAGAAGCGAAGTCCAAGTGCCATGACCAGGGCCAAGCTCAAGACAGGTAGCAAATTTTTCTCTAGTCACCTGCGCCTCGATAGTCTTGAACATCGCGTCATATCCCGATTTTGTAAAATCATCCTTGAACCAACGATTTTTTTCATAATCATTGCCAAACTTATCACTAATTTCTTTATTATATTTTTCTTTTACGTTTTGATTGTTCATTTTTTTAAACTCCTACGAATTACAAATATTTATTTAAAGCATTTTAGATTTTTAAAATGCGCGAGAGTATATTATCAAACTTCTCAAACATCTTCAAAATCCCAAGAATCTCAAATCTATTTAATCATAAACGTCTTATACCACACCTGAAATGTTATAATCGACCAAGCCGTATTGAGGGCGTATTCCTTGCCACTTATATGATTATCCAAAATTAATCTGGCTTCTTTAAAATTGATATACTTATCAGTTTTACCATTATTATAGCTTTCCGACAAGACCTCGTAGGCAAAATCTTTTAATCCTGTTCGGAGCCACTTGGCGGCTGGCGTAAACCAACCAGTCTTCTTCTTGACATAAATATGCTCCGGCACATAAGATCGCATTGCGCTCTTTAGTATTGCCTTGCCTTGCTCGCTCGACTTAATTTTTTCTTGACTCGAAATATTCATCGCGAGCTCGGTCAAATCTTTATCGAGGAAGGGCACGCGCTGTTCGAGCGAATGAGCCATCGACATTTTATCCGAACGAGTTAGTGAAAAATCTACCATCCAAGTATACATATCAATCATCATCATTTGCTTGGCCAAATCGATTTCCTTGGTATTTAGTAGCGACTGCAAATGCTCATTGGCAAAGAAAAAACTTTTGGCCCCTTTTAAATTATTAAATTCTGGATTCAAAACACGTGCGAGCATATTTTCTTTCTGAGCCATAAATGACCACAATAGATCCGGTCTAGTAGAATTAACTCGCTCGAGGATTTCGGCCTTGCCAAGTTTCTCGGCCCCAAATTTCAAGATTTTATTTTCTCGCAAAAAAGCTGGTAACTTTTGCCACCGCTCAATCAAATTATAGTAATAATATCTTTTGTAACCACCGAATAACTCATCGCCCCCGTCACCACCCAAAACTACCTTCACTTCCTGACTCGCTATATCTGCCAAAATAAAATTCGCTACCTGGGTTGGGCTATAAACCAAATCATCCATGTGCCAAACCACTCTTTCAAAATTATCCCGGACATCAGAATCTTTGATGAGAATGTCGTGGTGCTCGGTGCCATAAAATTCGGAAGTTTTCTTGGCCAGTAAATAGTCCTCGTTGAACCTTGGAAAAAATTGTTCGTCAACGTCGAAGCCCACCGAAAATGTTTTTAGTTTTTGCCCACTCACTTCCTGCGCGAGACCAAGCACGATGGTGGAATCAAGCCCACCCGACAAAAATATTCCCACCGGCACATCGGCAATCATTTGCTTGCGCACTGAATTTTTTAATACACTTTGAATTTTTTCTTCTGCCTCACTGCCAGAATATTTATTTTGAAAATTATTAATCTGCCAATATCTATTGATGTTTAGTTTTTTATCTTTAAGGAGTAGCGAACAAGCCGGCTCAAGTTTGTAGATGTTTTTTAGTATTGTCTCCGGGCCATTAACATAAAGCAGTCGAAAAAAAGTATTCAAAGCATTTTCATTTATCTCCCGAATAATATCGTGTTCGAGGATGCCTTTTATTTCTGAAGAAAAAATAAATCGCTCATCATCGAAATAATAAAAAAGTGGTTTTACACCAAACTGATCACGTGCCAAAAATAATTCTTGTTTACGTTTGTCCCAAATGGCCAAGGCAAAAATGCCGTCAAATTTTTCTAGACACTTGGCGCCAAGCAGCTCAAACAATTTCAAAATTACTTCTGTATCAGTTTTGGTTTTAAACATCACTCCCATCGCAATCAATTCTTCTTTTAGTTCGGGGTAATTATATAGCTCACCGTTGTAAACCAAAATCAAATTACCATCATCGCTTATCATTGGCTGATGTCCAGCGCTCGACAAATCAATTATCGACAAACGGTTTTGACCGAGACTAATTCCCT
>JBBRXK010000120.1:0-3490 GCA_038248465.1 Patescibacteria group bacterium
CGACCAACATCATGAGTTACTGCTGCCCAACGGAGTGACTCATGATCGATTTTTTCGCCAGTCTGCTCTAGGTATTCAGCGATTAGCTCCTGGAATACGAAGACTCTATACATATGCGAAGCATCATGCAGATCGCTATTTGTTACGGTCAACGAATATTTAATAACATAATCTTCGGAATTTAATATTTGCATATAATTAATTAATGGTTTTTTCCTATTACTAATTCAAGATCCTGTGCGGAGCGTTGTCCCCAAAATTTAAAGATCCTCGTCCACAGGCGGTAATTTACCCTTGTGATGTTTCTTCAGCCACCGCCAAGCCGGATCGCGCAAAAACATCATATATTCAGATTTTGATATTTGCATACTAGTTATTTCTTTGATTAAGACTTTTTTTAAATTATATCTTTCAATTTCTTTCCGCCTTCGATTCTCCATTCTGAGGGGCCAGAAGCAGAACGAGCCAAAATAACTGCTGCCGCGGCACTAGGGCTATTAAACTCATAATCATCTGTAAAAATTAGTTCATTGTCTCGCTCAATTAACCGTCCTATTTTTAGAAGTTTTTCTTTTAGAAATCTATAGTTGTGTTTTTCAAAACTAGCTGCATTATTTTTGATTGCCGTCGAATCCTTTAGAACAAGTAATTTTCCGTCTTCCAGAAGTATTCCATTTGCTTTTATATCTTTGGACTCGCAGTATACGTGAGTGCCTTTTTTGCTAAATTTTTTAGTATCCTTATTTACAAAAATATCATAACCTAATAAGGGCATAATCGTGGTAATGTTAGTAAAAAATAATTCTAGTCCATTCGCGTCTTCCTCTGGAATCAATGTTTGGGATGGCATGTTCCCATTTTTCAAGTTACATTTGCCTGCATCACCTAATCTTTTAGTGCAAATATGCTCTAAATATTTTGCACCAGTTTTTGTTAAAGAGCCATCTTGGCTAAAGAAGACGACGATTTCTTGCCACCAGTCTTTATTGTAGTCATGATTCTGTAACCTACTACTAAATGTATCTGTTTCTCCAACATAAATATCAAGTAAATCACCCTCGTCAGACCTATTAGTCAGAAAATAAAGACAAGAACTCTTTTTAAGAGCTTCATCATCAATCTTTTTTGCAATATTTCTCGGTGCGCAAATCGCTTTACCAATCCATTGATCTATCCGAATATCACGTTGACCTCTTGGTAAGTCGTCCTTCAAATATATTGTAATTTTTTGAGCCATAATTATCTCTCGAATTCATTATTAAATTAATTTATTTTTTATGCAAGATATCTACACTCCCTCGACAAACATTTCAATAAATTTGTTGACCCTGCCTACTAATCGCTTAATTATCCCATCGCGCTCTAAAATCTTTGGCTTTTGAATTAGTGTGCTAGCCAAATCATCTCTTCTCGGCTTGAGTCCTGAATATAAGTATTTATCGATGATAGTTTGTAACTTTTCAGACATCAACCCTTCTTCAGTGCAAATATTTTCGAATTCTTTGACTTGCTGGACTTTCCAAAAATTTTCAAATTCTCTCTCGACTTCGGCTGAGTCTTTGATCTCTGACAGATTTTGAGTAATAAATTTCTCAATTAGCTCTCGTTTACTTCGAAGAACCAAGTCACCTGACATAATATCAGTAATATTTTTTCTAATTCTCTCGCGCTCGTCCTCGTCGGCATCAATATATCTAGTAAGTAGTCGCAAAATATAATCGACATTTATTTCATCGCGATGGATTAGTTCTAGTTCAAAATCGACATCATCAAGAATTGAAACTTTTTCTGTTTTGTTGTCTCCGTGAACTTTGTCATAGATGTCCAAGTATTTGCTCTTGTAATCCTCAAATTCTTGTGCCGCCATGTGAGTATCACCGAAGGTAAAATCGGCGAAAGTCGCTAAAATATTTTTGATTCTCATTAGTTCTCGAAAGCCTGTCACAAAAGCAAATTGATCTGATTCGCTAGTTAGATCATCAACATTGCTAGGGACAGGCACTAACTTTCGGAACTCCTGCAAAACCTCATCAAACTGCTTGACATATTCTTCATAAGGTTGCAAGAAAATCATTTCCTTGGCATTTTTGTTGCTAAAAAGCGCAACTGCGTCATCGGTTGCTTTCTTCAGATTTCGAAAGACTACAATGTTGCCATGAGACTTTTGCTCGTTCAAAATTCTGTTAGTCCTCGAATAAGCCTGAATAAGTCCATGATGTCTTAGATTTTTATCAACATACAAAGTATTTAGAGTTTTACTATCGAAACCAGTCAAAAACATATTTACTACTAACAAAATATCGATGTCTCGCTCCTTGACTCTTTGTGCGATATTCTTGTAATAGTTATAAAAACTTTTGCTATCTTTGGTTGTATAATTCGTACCAAAAGTCTTGTTGTAATCCTGGATATATCCTTCAAGTTTATCCCGAGAGTGAATGTTGACTGGTTGATTTTCTCCGATCTCGATATCTGCCTCACCAATCATGCCGTCAGCATCATTATCTTCCTCATTTGCTGCATAGCTGAAAATAGTCGCAATTTTAAGGTTATGAGCGCCTGCATCACGTTTCTGTTTGAAGAATTCATAGTACTTCGTCAAAACATCAATGCTCGAAACACAAAACATTGCTGTAAATTCCTTGGAATGTGTTTTTCTGTCATGGTTGGCGATAATATAGTCGACAATTTTTTCAATTCTTGCCGGCGACTCCATTAGTTCTTTGGTATCAATGCCCTCAACTTCAATGTCAACATTGTTTTCACTCTGATCTTTGCGCTTGTATCGGCCTACATATTCGACCAGGAATCGCAAAACATTTTCATCGGCAATCGCATCGGTAATGATATATTTATGCAAACACTCGTCAAATAAATCCTTAGTTGTTTTTCGATTAGCGCCATTACCATAGGCATTTTCCGCCATTATCGGTGTACCCGTAAAACCAAACATTTGGTAATCTTTGAAATATTTTGTAATCCGCTGGTGTGTTTCACCGAATTGGCTTCGGTGGCATTCGTCGAAAATAAAGACAATTTTTTTGTCCTTGTGTTTGTCCATTGTCTTTAGATACCGATCTCGGCTGATAGCTGTATTTAGCTTTTGAATCGTAGTTACAATCAGAGGTGTCTCATCTTCAAATTGTTTTGCCAGCATCTTTGTATCATCTGTGCTATCGACGCTGCCTTCTTTGAATTTGTTAAATTCCTTAATTGTCTGATAATCCAAGTCATTTCGGTCAACGACAAAAACCACTTTGTATATTTCCGGCAAACTAATTAGAAGCTGGCTTGCCTTGAAAGAGGTTAGAGTCTTTCCGCTTCCGGTCGTATGCCAGATATAGCCATTTTTGCTCGAGTTTTTGACCCGATCGATAATCGCTTCAACTGCATAATATTGATAAGGGCGCAAAACCATCAAGATTTTATCCACCTCGGAAATAACCGTGTATTTGGTAATCATTTTCGCCAGATGGCATCTTTCCAAAAA
>JBBRXK010000121.1:0-3437 GCA_038248465.1 Patescibacteria group bacterium
GCTGTCAAAATTGGATATATGTACTAGCGACTCGCTTGTTTTGTTTTGTGCGACCCTGCCTTTTTCTAAGTTTTTATTTTCTTCATTAAGCATATTTTAGATTAATAATAATTACTCGTATTATAAAATATTTTTTTCTAAACTATAAATATCAACTATAGGTGTTGTTAAATAATTTCTATATCCGCCATTATTTGGTCAAAATTGTGCTTCTAATTTAGAAAACATCGGTATTGGAGGCATCCCCTGCTTACATAAATTTGGGATATCTATAAAATTTTACAAAATTTCCAAGGGAAGCCCTAGTTGACAAGATTAGTTAATATGCTAAACTATTTAGATTCTAATCTAAATAGAAAAAGGCTATGCAAGAAAAAGCGCAAATCATTATTCACAATATGGAAATAATCGGCAAGTCTTTGGCTTGCAGAAACAAGGATAAAGGCACTGTCACCAACGCTCAACTCAAGGTTCTCTTTGCGGTGGCGGGAAAGGGTGCCAGCACGGTAAAAGATTTAGCCAAACGCTTTCATCTAACACCCAGTGCTATTACCCAACTTGTAAATGCCCTGGTCGAAGAAAAACTCCTTACAAGAGTGGAAGACCAAGCTGATCGTCGTCGCATTAGTTTAAAAATTAGTTCACGTGGTCAAAAAGAAATCGCCCTCTCCAAAGAACGCTGGCTAAAAATTGTTAGACAAGCCTTTGCCACCCTGAATCCATCTGAATATGATGTCCTTGAAAAAATTCAACAAAAGATTATCAAGCAATTATCAAATCAATGAATAAAGATATCAACAAAAATCCTAAAGAAGCAGGCTCCATCTTTGGTCTTCTAAAATCATACAAACAACTAATTTTGCTTCTAGTTCTCCTCTCCTTGGCCAGTAATGGCTTTATGCTCTGGATGCCAAAAATAGTTTCACATGGCATCAACGCTATCCCCAAGGGACTAGACGCACTAAACAGCGTCATGCTTGAGTTTTTGGCTGCAAGTTTTTTCATTTTAATTTTTAGCTATCTTACAAGCATTGTGCAGACGCTGGCTTCGGAGCGAGTGGCCAGAGATTTACGAAGCAACATTTCGGCAATAATTTCCAAACACAGCCATTTGACTATCCAAAAAATAAGTCCTTCCAAGCTACTGACTATCCTGACCCAAGACGTTGATTCCATCAAAAACTTTGTCGGACAGGCCGTCGCTAGTCTCGTCTCTTCGGTATTTACGGTTATTGGAGCGGCTTTTTTGCTTTTAACTATTGACTGGAAATTAGGCTTAGCGGTACTCGCTGTTATTCCCTTTATTGGTATCGCCTTTTATCTGGTGATGGGAAAATTACGCTCACTCTTTTTGAAAACTCGACAAATAACTGACAAAATCAACCGCGTCATCAACGAAAGTATTTTGGGCTCGGCCCTGATTCGGGTCCTTAGCTCCCGTCAATATGAGTGCCAAAAATTCCAAACTGTAAACACGGAAGCCAAGGACACAGGACTTGATATTTTAAAAATATTTGCGGTTCTTATCCCCATCATTACCTTTACTTCCAATATTGCCATCCTTATTGTCCTCTCTCTTGGCGGTCACTTTGTCATCGCCGGCTCTTTGTCGCTCGGAGATTTTGCCGCTTTCAATGGCTACATCACTTTGATTATTTTTCCAATACTGGTAATTAGTTTTATGAGCAATGTCATTGCCCAAGCTCAGAGTTCCTATACTCGTATCAATGAAATTACTAGTCTGCCGATTCCAAAATCTCCAGGCACCTTAGTAAGAGAATTAGATGGTAATATTGAGGTAGAAAATTTATCATTTTCCTATCAAAAGAAACCAATTCTAAAAAACATATCCATTAGCATCAAGGCCCATACCAGAACCGCCATCATTGGACCAACGGCAGCGGGAAAAACACAACTGCTTTATCTTTTAGTTGGCTTACTGGAACCAGACACTGGTCAAATAAAATATGACGGACACAATTTGTCCGAGTATAGCCAAGAGTCTCTGCACAAACAGCTTGGTCTGGTTTTTCAAGATAGTATTATTTTTAATATGAGCTTGCGCGAAAATATCGCCTTTAGCTCAGCCGTTAGTGAAGAAGGTCTAAACAGGGCCATTGAGACGGCCGAACTGGATGATTTTATCAATAATCTGCCGGACAAACTGGAAACGATTATTTCCGAACGTGGGACCAGTCTCTCGGGCGGACAAAAACAACGAATCATGTTGGCGCGAGCCTTGGCCCTAGAACCAAAGATTCTCCTCTTGGATGATTTTACAGCCCGGGTAGACAATCAAACCGAAGAATCTATCATGAGAAACATCAGTAAAAATTATCCAGATTTGTGCATCGTGTCCATTACCCAAAAAATTGATAGTGCCAAAGACTATGACCAAATAATCCTCATCATGGAGGGCGAGTTGATCGCGACTGGTAAACATGAAACTTTATTACAAAATTCACCTGAATATATCCAAATATATGAATCTCAAAGAAGCACCAATGAAGAATAATTATAAGCTCGGTCACAAAGATAATGCCGAAAAAAGTTCTTTGGCGAATACGCTAAAAAAACTTTGGCCTTTAATACGGAGTGAAAAAAAGATAGTCACCCTCGCCTTGGTAGCGGTTGTGATTAATTCTTTGCTTAGTCTTTTTGTGCCGAGATTGATTGCGCACGCGATTGATACTTTTATCCCCCACAAAGACTATACGGGACTCATGACCTTTAGTGGCCTTATTTTGGTGATGTTCCTCTTTGGTCTCTTGACCAGCTACGCTCAAACTAGACTAATGGGTGGCGTTGGACAAAGAGTTCTCTTTCGTTTGCGTAATTCGGTTTTTTCCAAAATTCAATCCTTGCCTTTAAGTTTTTTTAATCAGAACAAGGCTGGTGATCTTATTTCGCGCATAAATAATGACACCGATAAGATTAATCAATTTTTTTCTCAGTCGCTGGTTCAATTTGTTGGTAGCCTTTTTCTCATGATTGGTTCGGCTATTTTTCTTTTGCTTCTAAATCCAAAACTTGGTGGCGCAGCTCTCCTACCCGCTCTTGTCCTACTACTCTTTACCAATCTTACTTCAAAGTGGATCAAGCGAAAGAATAAAGAGAGTATGCAATCACTGGGCGGACTTAGCTCGGAGATTCAGGAAAGCCTCGACAATTTTAAAGTAATTGTCGCTTTTGATCGTCGAGATTATTTCAAGAAACGTTTTCAAGGGGTCAATGAGGCCAATTATTCGGCCTCAGTTAAATCTAGTTTAGCGAACAATCTCCTTAGCCCAGTTTATTCACTGGCTGCCAATATCGGTCAATTAATAATTTTGGTCTATGGTGTTCACCTTATTTTGGCTGGCCAATTTACCATCGGCTTACTTATCAGCTTTCTATCTTATGTCGGCAATTTCTACAACCCTCTGCGTCAAGTCGCC
>JBBRXK010000122.1:0-3423 GCA_038248465.1 Patescibacteria group bacterium
AGATCAGTCCACCAATCATGATCACAACCACCGCGACGATACCAACAATACCAATAGCATAGTTGTAGATAGCTTGGATATACTGCCCGATACTAGAATCTTTGCTTGTGCCCTTGAAGTAGGGGATAAAACCGTCGGTGGATTTATTGGCGTCTGGGTTGCTCGCTTTAATATTGGCCGCTTTGGGATCGACGACTGCTGTATTTACATTTTCGACAGTGTTCCCTCTCATTTCTTTGCATTCACGAAAGCTAATAGATTCGTATACTTTTCCTTGAAAATTGCAGTTTACTGAGCCCGAACTAGAATTTGTTGTCCAGTGACCGCTGTTTGCTCGGCACTGTGCCTCGTTCATGGTTGTTATCGTCACGCCAGCAGTAGAGACACAGTATTGGGCATTGGCAAAAACAGGAAAAAGAAAAACAAAAAAGATAGACAGAAATAATCTGGCAATAAGTTTTTTGTGGTAGCTAATATTATTTTTTTCACCACAAAAAAAGCTTTTCGCATTTTTATTTTTTGTTAAAGTTTTTGGCATACTTATTTTTTATGAAATGATGGGAAGGGGAGGTGGTAAAATATAATTTTAGTTTTTGATAAATTTCATCTTGTCGCCTGGTTTTCTGATCTCGACTAGAACCTGATCAATCATTTTTTTGGTGATGTCTCTGCCACCAAGGCCGACAACAAAGCTTTGCACCTTGGCGAGAGTTTCGTTTTTGGCTGTTGCTTTTATATCTAGAGCCAAGGGAGCGTCGGTGGCGCCGAGCGAGACGGCTTTTTCGAGAACAGCGACATATTTGGCATTGTGGATTATTTTTAGTACTTCGGTATCGGGAAATGGGCGATAGCATTTTATTTTCAAAACACCAACGGAATCAATATTTAGTTTGGCTTTGAGGCTAGGTGTTTTGGCGATTTCATCGATTGCATCTTTGACAGTGCCGACAAGCGAACCCATCGCCACCAAAACAGTTGTTGGATTTTTTGGTCCGTAGTATTCAAGTAGAGCATTGTTTATTTTGCTTTGTTTTTCCGTCGGCTTGATTATTTCGGGAATAGTTTTCTTGAGTATTTCATATTCTTTGTTCAGGGTGTGTTGACTGTCGCGCAAAGCATCATGGAGTTCTTCGCGGATTTCGATATAGTATCCTGGCGCTGCAAAAGTGCCCAAGCTTTTGGGGTTGGCGGTGTCGAGGTAGGTTCCGGCTTTTGGCGCGTAGTCGGGTAAAAAGGTTTTTACTTCAGCGACGCTAGGGACAGCGACGCTCTCATAGGTGTGTGTCAAAACAAAACCATCAATATTGACCATCACCGGCAGTCCGAGTTGTTCGCCGACTTTGTAGGCGAGCAAGTGTTGCTCTACTGCTTCCTGGTGATTCTCCGCAAAGAGCATAATCCAGCCAGCATCACGTACAGACATCGCATCTTGGTGATCATTCCAGATGGTGATGGGAGCGGAAATACCACGATTGGCGCAAGTCATAATGACCGGTAGGCGCATGCCAGCGATATTATAAATCACTTCATTCATTAGCAAAATCCCTTGGGAACTGCTCGCTGTATAGACTCGCACTCCAGTTGCTGACGCACCTGCGACGATAGAAGCGGCCGCAAATTCAATCTCGGCGCGAATGTAGGCATACTTGGCCTTGCCATCGGCTTTCATCTTGGCGAGGTCTTCGACGATGTGTGTTTGGGGAGTTATCGGGTAGGCAGATACGACGGCCGGTCGTATGCTTTTGATTGTTTCCGCAACGGCTTGGGAGCCTTCGAGTATTTGTCGCATATATATATTGAATTAAGAATGAAAAATTAAGAATGAAAAATTTATAAATACGATAAATTTAAGTAAAAAAAAGTTTTATTCTTTCTTTTTATTTTAAAATTATTCTTAATTTTTAATTGATAGAATTATTTCTTGTCTAGTGACATTGTGATGGCTTTGACAGGACACTCGGTGGCGCAGATACCGCAACCTTTGCAGAAGTCATAGTCAGTTTTTGGTTTGTTGCCCGCTTCGCCTTGCGTCATGACGATACAGCTTTCGGGACAGACCTTGGCACAGGTTCCGCAACCGATGCATGTTTTCATATCTGTTGCTGGTATGTAAGTGCGCCATCCGCCTGTTTTATTTTTGGTTGTTGTTGTTGGGTTGACAATTATATCCATGTTATTAAATTTTTAATATTAATATTTGTAAACTTTCTCACCCTTTGTCATTTTGCCCACTTTTTTGTCAATGACAAGGGGGTAGGTGGGATGACAGGGGGAGAGGACAAGATGAGCTGTCAATTTAATTTTGAAAGGCTCGTGTTACTGCTAAAATATTTTTATCAACCATAGCTTTTCCTTTGTCGCCAAATTTTTGTTTGACAGCTTTTTTTAAGCCATCAAGACTAACCATGGTATTGACCTTGGCAAAGGCACCGAGAATAACTGTGTTGACGATGTTCTTGCCGAGAATTTCTAAAGCAATTTTGGTGGCATCAACGACAAAAATGTGATTGGCAGGAAAGTCGAGATTCAATTCGGCTTTTGGTATCGAAGAATTGATAATAACAATCGTGTCCTTGTGGCAACCGCGAGCCAAGTCTACGGCACCAATCAAAGTGGCATCCTGAATGATAAGTGCATCAGGCACATAGACCTGTTCTCTCGTACGAATCGGATCTTTGTCGATACGCGCAAAAGCTTCGATGGGAGCACCAGTGCGCTCGACGCCAAAGGAAGGAAAGGCTTGAGATTCGTAGCCGTTATTCCAAGCGGCGATTGCGATAAGTTCGGCGGCGGTGACCACTCCTTGTCCGCCTCGGCCGTGTATGCGTATTTGATACATAGTTATTCAATTACAAATTCATGATTTAATTTTTAATTTAAAATTTTAAATTAAAAATTATTTTTCTAGATTTGTAATTCTTAATTTTTAATTGGAGTGTTGCGTGAGGGCTTCCTCTATAATCTTTGTCCAAGTAGCTTCCGGAATATCGCCGGCGACTTGTGTGCCGTTGATGAACCAAACCGGAGTGCCGGTTTTGTCAATGCCGAGTGACTGGGCATCCGCATAATCTCTTTTGATGGCCGTCAGATATTTATTACTAGTATAACAGGTTTCAAATCTTTTCATCTCAACACCGCTTTTTTGGGCCGCCATAAATAGCTCCTCGTCGGTTTTTATGCCCTGGCTAATAAAAAGTCTATCGTGCATTATCCAAAAAAGGCCTTGTTCTCCAGCACAGCGCGCTGCTAGCGCCAGATTGACGGAGTATTGGGTAATGATGGGCAGGTCTCTAAAAATATATTTGATATCTTTATTGTACTTGAGACTTATTTCTCTGATTTTTGGGAATGATGACTTGCAAAACGGACAAGCAAAATCAGCAAATTCAACAATTGTCAGTTTCGGATTTTTGGTACCGAGTG
>JBBRXK010000123.1:0-3369 GCA_038248465.1 Patescibacteria group bacterium
ATGGCACGGCCGAAGTTTGCGAATCTCTGGGAGTTAGAGTAATCCACGAAGCAAAAAAAGGCAAAGGCAATGCCATTCGCACTGGCTTTAACGCTGTAAGCTCCGACACCAAATACATCGTCATGCTTGATGGCGACAATACCTACAAACCAAGCGAGATGTTGCGCTTGATTGAACCGCTATCTAGCGGTTTTTGTGATGTCGTGGTTGGCTCGAGACTAGGTGGCAAGATGAGTAAGGACGCTTTGTGCTACCGCAATCGCGTAGTGAACTGGGGTTTCACTTTTTTGGTCCGTCAATTTTTCAAAGCCAATGTCACTGATGTGCTTAGTGGCTATTTTGCTTGGAAAAAAGAAGCGATTGATATTCTAAAAAATCATTTGGTCTCCGAGGGCTTTGCTATTGAGATGGAAATGATAACCAAAATGGAAAGACTAAAACTAGAAGTCTACTCTGTGCCGATTACCTACGATGTGCGTATCGGTGAAACCAAGATTAGCGCTATCAAGGACGGCTTGGTGATTTTATTTACACTCACCAAATATTTTTTCTGGTCAGGAAAAAACAAACACAATATTACTAGCTAAATTATTTGGATACTAGCATGAAAAATTCCTATAAAAAAATAGCGGTTGTCTCGGACGCGGTATACCCCTTCAACAAAGGAGGCAAAGAAAAAAGGATCTATGATGTCACCACTCGCTTGGCCGAACAAGGTTACGATATTACTATTTATTGCATGCAGTGGTGGCCGGGTGACAAATGTTTGGTCAAGGATAACATCAAATTCTGTGCCATCTCCCCGCTCTACCCCCTCTATCACGGTAGTCGCCGTTCTTTTCGGCAGAGTATTTTTTTTGCCTTGCACTGCCTCAAACTAATTACCAAAAATTTCGATGTACTCGAAGTTGACCATATACCTCACCTAGTACTTTTTACAACCAAACTAGTTTGTTTACTCAAAAGAAAAAAAATGATTGCGGTCTGGCATGAATCCTGGGGACTGAACTATTGGAAAAAATATTTAGGCCGACTTGGCTATATTGCTTATGTCATCGAAAGGGTTGGTGTTATGCTCCCCGACACAATAGTTTCGGTATCCAATCACACCACTAACGCCATCATAAAAAAATTAAAACGAAAAAATAATGTAATTACTATACCCAACGGGCTGGACTATAAAAAAATCCAAAGCATCGCACCCGCAGCATTATCTTCGGACCTGATATACGCTGGACGCCTACTACTCCACAAACACATCGACGCCTTGCTTATGGCAACTTCTGAATTAAAAAAATCCAATCCCAATATTTCGGTTTTGATTGTGGGTGATGGCCCGGAAAGAAAAAATCTAGAAGACTTTGCCAAACAACTCGGCATTACAGATAATGTAAAGTTCCTCGGTTTTCTCGAAAATCACGATGATGTTTATGGACTCATGCACGCCTCCAAAATTTTTGTCTCCCCTTCTACTCGCGAAGGCTTTGGAATAACCGTGATAGAAGCCAATGCCTGCGGTCTACCAGTGATAACCACCAACAACAAAAACAATGCTTCCAAAGATTTGATTATAGATAACAAGAACGGGGTTGTGTATGATATGACCACCAATCTGCTCGAACAAGCAATTGAAGAACTACTAATCAAGAGAAAAGGTTTCAAATATTATATGCGCTTCGCTAAAGAGTATGATTGGAGTAATGTGATTAACAAAGCGGTGAATGTTTATTAAAAAATGAAACAAATTATTGTTACAACTAGCTGGGACGATGGTCATGTCCTTGATTTAAAATTAGCGACGCTTCTTAAAAAATATAATCTTAAGGGGACTTTTTATGTTTGCCCCAAACACCATGAGTTTGAAAAGGAAAATTTATTAAATGACGAGCAGATTAAAACGCTTAGCCAAGATTTTGAGATTGGCGCTCACACCATGAATCATCCTGATCTTGAAAAAATTAGTTTAGAGGAATCGGAAAAAGAAATTAGCGAGTCGAGAATTTATTTAGAAAATATTTTAAAAAAACCGGTTACAAGTTTTTGTTATCCGAGTGGATATTATAATAAGTCTCATATTGAGCAAATAAAAAAAGCTGGCTTTAGTTTGGCTCGAACTACCAAAAGATATTGTTTTGAAGCTTACCAAAATAAATTTGAGCTCCCAACAAGTATTCATACTTACAATCATTGGCTTGACATATTTCATATTGCTCTCTTTGTCAGGTTTAACCCATATTCGTTTATTCGCCTGTTCCGTCACTGGGATCTACTGGCGATGGCCATGTTTGATAAAATTGCAAAAGATAGTGGAGTATTCCATTTGTGGGGACATGCAATAGATCTAGAAAATCAACAGAGCTGGGACAAATTGGAAAATGTTTTTAAGCACATCTCTGGTCATAATAACGTAAGCTATATATTTAATAAAGACTTATCATGAATGACAAACAACGCACACTATTAATATCAACTCCTTATTTCCCTCCGCATGGTGGTGGACTTGAGCGTTACGCTTACGAAATTGTCAGTCGCCTACAAGAAAATTTTAATTGGCGAATCGTAGTAATTACGTCAGGAAAAAAGAAAGATAAAGATTCCTTAGAAGTGTTAAATAAGCTAACCATCCATCGACTCTCTTATGATATAAAAATATCGAACACTCCTTTTTCTTTCAAGTGGTTTGGTAAAATAAAAAAAATAATTAATGACGAAAAGCCAGACCTTATAAATATTCACATGCCTGTGCCAGGTATTGGTGACCTTGTGGCATTGTGCGCCAAAAAGATTCCAATAGTTGTTACTTATCATGCCGGAAGCATGCTCAAAAAAAAGTTTATTTGCGATTTTTTTATTTTTATATACGAAAAATTATTTTTACGATTTTTATTAAACAAGGCTGATCGTATTGTCTGTTCTTCTGATTATATAAGAGAGTCCTTCTTGAACCGTTACTCCTATAAAAGCTCTACTATTACCCCTGCCGTCGACAGTAATTTGTTCAAGCCCAGTAGTGAGGAAAAGTTATTTAGTTCCACCATTTTGTTTGTGGCCGGAATTGGCAAGGCCGAACAACACAAGGGGTTAAAAATACTTCTTGACTCAATAGCAATATTAAATAAACAAAGATCAAATATTAAATTACTTGTTGTAGGCGACGGTGATATGAGAGTGGAGTATGAATTATATACCAAGCAATTGAACATTGATGCGAATGTTATTTTTAAGGGACGCTTAACTGGCAAGGAATTATTAAGTGCCTACCAAGCTACAGATATTTTTGTTCTTCCAAGTTCTAACGATAGTTTCTCGATGGTTATTTTAGAGGCGATGTCTTGTCAACTTCCAGTTGTCAGCACCAAAGTAGGCGGC
>JBBRXK010000124.1:0-3365 GCA_038248465.1 Patescibacteria group bacterium
CCATCCTCATGTATATCCCGGCCACCTCGAAGCCTTTTTTTTGTAATAAAAAAGCGGCGGCACTCGAATCAAGTCCGCCCGACACGGCTACCAAAACTTTTCGCTTCTTACTTGACATGCTTTGTAATTTTCAATTTGAAATTTTTAAACAATTTTTGAATAAGTTTATTAGTTATTATAATTATGGTCTGGGTAATTATTTAAAAATTGCAAAATGAAAATCTGATAGCTATGACATGAAAATAGTTATTGCACCCCCTTCCAAATAGTGCATGTTTACAAAAAGTAGCCCCATTACAAAAATCATCACCAAAAATGTCTGTATCAAAACCGGTTTATGCTGAATTTCAAATCTGACAAAAATATTAATCATTAATGAAATAATCACCAAGGACAATATTGACGCCATGCATATTTGCGTAATTTTTATGAGACGCGCACTGAAAAAATAATGTGAATTGTCGACAAATTCAGTCGCCAAACTGAGAGCTGGCAAGGTTTTTTCTTCATTTGACAAGTCAATGAGTTGTTGATCAATTTGCGCTTCGACATTTTGGGCCAAGACCTGATCGCCCGGATGCATTATTAGCTTCACTTCTTTTTTTATGCTTGCTAGATTTTCTTTTTGCAAATCATTGTTGGTGATAGGGACTGTCTTGCTAGTGACTTCGATTTTATCGGTTTTTGTTTCCGGTTTTACGATTAGCAATGCGACATCTTCTTCTTTTCTAATGACTGGTGACTTCGGGGTGTTGGTATTTTTGATAAGTTCCGGTTTTGCATCACTTGTATTTTCAAGTTTTGGAATACTCTCCTGATTTGGTTTTACAGGTGGCTTACTGACAGCTGTTGGCGTTGGTGTTGGATTTTTTTTGACGATGTCCACGGCTTTTTCCGATGACAAAACAGCAACTTTTTCGCTAGTCGTTTCTTTTTCCACAGTCTTCACGGGCACAACAGCACTAGGCTTATCCGTCTCCTTGGCCTTGACGAGTACGCGCTCTACTTGAACAGAAAACAACTGTACTAGAATATTTGTCTGTTTGCCACCGATTTCGCCACTCACCATGGCCAAGCCAAGATCGCGATATTTTTCATTCATGATATTGTGTTTGTGACTTGGTGAATTCATCAATGCCTTGTGCACTGATTCGGCGCTCGTAAAATTCATAGCCAAATTTTCGCCGACAATACTATATTCATACATCTTGCGATCTACCCAGTCCCATGGTTTTTTCCCGTCGGGAGAAACGTGCGCAAAATAGTCTTTACTGACTAGGTCATTGGCTTTCCCCAGTGCCGAATTTGATAAAACCTGATTGAGACCGAGCGGTGCCAACGACTCCTTTTGTCGGTCTTGATTGATCAGCTCAAGAACTTTTGCGATAATCGCCGTATCGGCCTTGCCGGGATTTGGGAAAATAAAATATAGATATGCGACTAGCGAAAATTTTAGAAAGATTGAAAAAAGCAGAATGAGAGCCAAAGACTTGGTTTTGAGAATTTTCGGAATGTGATTGTTGCCGGAATGGGGAATAAAATAATCCTTGAAGATATTGCCCGAGTCTTCCGTAAATTCTGAAAAACTTTCTTTACCCTTGCTATATTTTTTGATTTCGACGCTTTCTTCATGTAAAAATTCTTTAAAATTTTTCTCAACTGCTTTTAGCTGTTTTTTTCTTTTATATTTAAGAATTTTTTTTTATGATAAATAAAAAAAACATCGCCAAAAAAAGCCATAACCTGCTATCTTTTTTTTGTTTATTTTTTTTCTTATCTTCCTGCATGCTTGTATTATACCACACAATTGTTCTAAATGCGAAATTTATGACTCAAAATATCCCCACCCAAAAAATGTGCGATCATCTCTGCTCAAGTAAGTCAGCAATTACGACCAAGCGATTTTTTGTTGAATAGATTGGATCACAGGTAAACATTGTCAATATTGAATCATCACTTCGATTCATTATCGAAAGTTCTGTCGCTGCTACGATTTTTGTTTCCCTAATTCTATAGATATAGTCTTTGTTGTCCCAGATTAGCGAGACCAAGTCTCCTTTTGCGAGCTCATTGAACAAATAAAAAGTAAGATTGTTAGGCGGCAAGTATTTAAAGCGATGTCCAGTGAGCACGGTGTTGCCCCCTCTATCGGGAGTCGAGCTTTCTGGCACACGCCAAGAGCCTTTGGACAAGCCGTACTGCTCACTTTTTGATTCTATGATGGGCGCATTTACGCCGATTTTGGAAATAATCAATCTATTTTTTGAAACGCTATAGTCAGATTCGGGAAACGAGTTTCTCAAATCTTGCAACTCTTTTTTGGCCACCTCGACGTTTTGTGCTTCCTCAACTTTTATATTTTTTTGATAAAATAATTTGTAGATAATTTTCGGATAAATCGGCAAGACGAGTAGATAAAGCAAAATAACAAAGCCGACAGATTCGAGGAATACAATCACAATCCGAAGATACTTTTCGCTACTTTGTTTATTTTCATTTTTCTTCTGCATATTTGTTTAATATTATATTTTCTTGATTCACAAAAACAATCCGGAAGCCAAAGAAAAAAAGGAGCTTATAAACTAAGCTCCTTTTTTAATTTCACTGAATATCGATTAGAAGCTTAGGTTTTCTTTTAATTTTCGAGCACCTAGTAAAGCTCCGATTGATAAAAATACAAGAAAGGAGAATTCTGGTATAGAGTTTCCTGTTTCGGCCAATACTTTTATCACGTTCACTTCCACGTCCACTGATGCTCTTTGTTCACTTTGGTTATCAGCGCTTACTGTAGCTGTGTTGGTATATACTTTTGTCAAGGCATCATTTTTTACCATTACTGAAAATGTCAAATCCTTTGTAGCACCTGGTGCGAGATCGCCCAGCTCCCAAGTTCTTGATACGCTCTTGTCATCAGCAAAGACAAATCCATCTGGCAAGGTGTCTTTCGCAACAACCTTGTATGCATCAATTTTTCCTGAATTGTTAACAGTAATAGTGTAGTTTAGTATGTCGCCTGGATTAGCCAAACCAGTATTTACTTTTTTACTGATGTGCAGTGATGCAGCACCCTCTTCACCAAGAACCAAAACATTGTCATCGCTCGGACTTTCAGTCAATCCCGTTACAGCGGGCGGTGTATTGCTTACGCTTGGAGTGCTAGCGCTTGACAAATATCTTTGGCTCACACCTGGATAAGTGCCTCGGATGACACTACTACCTAGTTCTACGATAGTCTGACACAAGGTATCGCAATGATTGTTTGTACCGTTTGCCTCCCCGTCATCGCACACTTCATTTCCTTCCACAAGCCCATCACCACAAACAGCTTCATGACTTGGCGCTGTATTCCAAAAATCTACGAATAC
>JBBRXK010000125.1:0-3322 GCA_038248465.1 Patescibacteria group bacterium
GGATTTACTTCTTTTAGTTTACCAAGCGCATCGAGGGCAATGCTCTTGTCCTTATTTATTATACTTATTTCAAGTTTCATGTCAAGGTAGCGCGGGTTGTTTGGCTCTATTTCAAGAGCCCTGATAATATTGGCCTGAGCCACTTTCAGATCTTCGCTCCCCTGACAAACCAAAGCTAATTCATAATAAATTGATGAAAGGTAGTGATTGTCTATTTTTTTGACATTTGTAGTGCTCTCAGTTTCCAAAAAAGTTTCACTGCGCAACTCATCGTGCTCCATTAATCGCAAAATATGTTCAAGCGTTTGCTTTGATTCTTTGTACTGTTTCTTTTCAAAATACAATTTGCCCAAGCCTTTGAACGCCTTTAGATTTTGGCTATCGAGACTGATAATATCAATATATTTTTTTTCGGCTTCGTCATACTTTTCATTTTTTACAAGATCCTGTGCATCTTCAATCGTTTTGTCAAAATCATCAATAATTACAGCCTTGGTCTCGGTTTTATTGTAATTCTCTTTGAAATAATGCAGTTTTTCGACAATTTTTTTAGCCCAAGAAAGCATTTCTACGCCTACTGGTTTTAACAAATTCTTTATTTTTGAATTGTAGCGTATTATATTTCTTTTTAGCCTATTGCCGATGATTTGCTCTTTGAACATCGCTTCTTTTTCTGATTGAATCGAAGAGATATCGAGAGAAGCCAACACGGAAAACTTTCTGATTATTATTAATATTATCGCAAATAAACTTATCAAAATTAAAAATAGAGGAATTATGTTATACATAAAAATTTTATATTACTATTATCCGTTTCCACACCTTGTGAACAATACACAAATATCATTCAAAATGCAAGCCCAAAAAACTGTATGTCTCTAAAAGATATTCTCAGTTACTGCATTTTACAAATCGTCTTGATTTGCAATATTCGCTTGTCTTAAGTCTCAAGTCCCCCTATTTTTATTCTGCCCGTACTGCCAAATAAATCCATCTGTGCGGAAACCACTTTTTCTACGGCGACGATGGTTGGTTGTAGCAAAGTCCTGGGATCAGTCTCTTTGGGATTGGCAATGCAATTTTTTATCAATGTTTGCGAAAAGGCAATCTTGATATCAGAACCGATGTTGATAATATTCACACCATTTTTAATAGCCTCTTTTATTTTTTTCTTGTCCACGCCAGAGCCACCATGCAAAACAAAAGGAATCTTGGTGGCTTTTTTTATGCCGATTAATAAATCCATGATTATATCTTCGTTGGTATATACGCCATGAGCAGTGCCAACTGCGGCCGCAATCGTATCCACGCCCGTTTTTCTCACAAACTCTATCACCTCCTCCAACTTGGCAATCGGGATGTCTTTGATTTCACCACTAATGACACCGTGTCCACCCATGATCGCGCCTACTTCACCCTGAACCCAAACGTTTTTTGTGTGCGCTAATTCCACAACTTGTTTTGTTAGTCTTATATTTTCATCCAAGGGTAGGTGTGAGGCATCAATATGCACAGAGGAAAAACCAGCATCAATACAGCCAAAAACATAATCCAAATTTCTACCATGATCAAGATGAAGGGCAATTGGCACTGTTGAGGCAATATTTTTGGCCACTGTAGATACTAGGTGCGTTAGTGGCTTGAGGCCCATATATTTAATCGCTCCTTCGGAAACTTGGATAATTGCGGGTGAGCGCGAAGCTACTGCCGCATTGGCGACACCAAGCACGGATTCCAAGCCATGAATATTAAAAGCTCCGAGCGCATAGCCCTCTTTTTCTGCCTCCCTGACAATTTCTTTGATGTGTACTAACATATTTTTTTATTATTATTTTATGGTTTTGATATCGCTAAGACCATTTTGTAAAACTCATCTTCGTCTAAACTTCCCCCACCGACTAACATTCCATCAATATTTTCAAGACCCAAAAATCCAACTATATTTTGCGCGTTGATACTGCCCCCATAGATTATCTTGAAATTATTTTCTACAGTTGACGTTCCAAACATGTCGTTCAAGGTTAATCTGATTACCTTGTGTGCGTATTCTGCTTCCGCCGGTTCTATCGATGTTCCCGATCCGATTGCCCATATTGGTTCGTAGGCTATGACGATTTTTTTATTTTCCGTTATTTTTAATCCGCCGAGCGATTGTTGCAACTGATCAAACAAGACAAAGTCGCGACGATCTGTCTTTCGCTCCTCCCAATTTTCGCCAATACATACTACCGGTGTCAAATTATCTATTTCCAAAACAACTTTTATTTTTTTGTGAATCATTTCATAGTTTTCCATCAAAAATTTTCTCCGTTCCGAGTGTCCGATAATAACATATCTACAGCCAGCTTCACGCAACATCATCGGCGAGATTTCACCAGTATAGGCGCCTTGCATTTCCCAAAACACATCCTGAGCGCAGAGGGCGATGCCACTATCTTTTAATATTTCGCCAACTCTTACTAATGTCAGAAAGTCTGGTGCCAAAGCTATTACGATATTATCAAAATTTATTTTTTTTTCTCTAATTTTTTGTGCCAAAGAGATAGTCTCAAACATCCCTAGCTTCATTTTCCAATTGGCAATAATAATTTTTTCTTTTTTCATACGATTATTACTAATTCTCCAGCCCGAGGCTGGTCCGCCTCGGACGGATAATTTTTAATTGTAAATATTACCGCCCCCACTCATAGCTTCCAAAAACCCAATTTGCTAATTTTTCAGTTTCTGCAAATCTCGAGCTATGGCTTTGACTACCAAGAACCACAGTAATAACTTTGTTTTTATTTTCGCCCTCAAACATTCCGACAAAGCAATAACCGGCAGCACCCGTAAAACCGGTTTTGCCGCCCAGAATCTTGAATCTGCTTGTTTGAAAATTATCCAGCAAAATATCTGTGCTTTTTACAGTTTTACTCACGCCCGCGAGTGTTTTGTAAACATATTTTTCGCGCAATACACAATCGCGAATTATCGCGTTGCCGATCGCCGCCTCCGCAAGTTTTGCCACCTCGTAGGCAGTTGAAACATTTAGCGAACTGAGCCCTATTGGATCTACAAATTTGGTTTTAAGAAGACCGATTGATAAAACTTTGGCATTCATAGCCTCGATAAACTCACTGTATGATAATCCACTCGCACTCACAAGCGCTCTGGTGGCAGTATTATCAGACGCAACCAAACTGGTATACAACAAATCTCTAAGTACTACTTTTTCATTTTCATAAACATATATGCGACCGCCCTCTATCCGATCCGAACTTTTCATTTCATAGACACTATCCCAATCCAGATTGAGGTCTAGCAAAACCAAGGCTGTTGCTAA
>JBBRXK010000126.1:0-3282 GCA_038248465.1 Patescibacteria group bacterium
GAGCTGCGTAGTTTTAACCCTGGAACCGAAAACCTGGTAAAAATCGGCTCTGAGTTTTACACACTCAGTGTTACAAGTTTTGAGTGCGGTGGTAAAAGTAAGGAATATTGTGTCAAGGTCATTGGCACCATTCCAGACTTTGAAAATTCATATCAAGCGGTTGTCACAATTGTGATTAATCGACTTGGTATTCTACATTCGGAGCTTCATCACTCCGAATAAAAAAATTCAAAAAGGCGACTCACCCGAGCCGCCTCTTTTATTTGTTTAGAAGATTTAGAAATCAGAATAAAAATTACTTCTTCTCTACTTTCACCGCCGGGGTTGTCGAGCTAGCAGATACTGCAGCCGCTTTCTCCTTCTCCTTATCCACTGTCAACTTATCAACCCCAAGCAAACAGACTGCTTGCCAAGGTACGTAATGAGATTTAAATCGAGTAGCGTCTACTTTTCCGTCAGGATAGCTAACCTTATAGTCAAAATATGCATCGGCGCCGTTATGGGCTGTTTCTGAACACTTCTTCTCTCCTGGTTTAAGATCTAGTGTTTCTATCATTTTTGTGGGCGCCGGTTTTACAATATTGTAAATCGTTGGGTAAGTGCTCGTTGCCTCTCGGCCGTCTTTGGTTCCCCAAAAATCAAAATACAAATGATTTCCATCAAATCTTGATTGGATAAGCACATGGTGTGCTGTATCATTTTTGAATTTGTAATCCGGCCAAGGATCGTAGATGGTCGCGTCTGTCCCGGCGGGTTCATAGTATCCTACGCGATAGGAGTGATTACGGCGCATTGTGATGGGTAAGCCCGATTGCACCGTTCCACGAAAGACGGTTGTGCCGATCTGACAAAGGCCACCACCAAACTCAGGAAGGGTTTTGCCCTCTTTGATAACTAGCTCGGGTAAATAACCAGTGCTACCGTCAATCTTCCCCAGCGCCTTGAGCAAAGAAAATTCTTCACCTGGCGCAATGAGGCTCCCATTGACACTGGCTGCCCCGACAGCGATATTGTGGCGTCTATTTTTTGGTGAACCAGAAAAGTTCGAATGACCAGTACCTAATATTTCTTTGATGCCAAAATTATTCATTTCTTCATTTGCCTCTTTTGCTTCAACTACTCTAGTCACTAGTTCGACATCTTCTTTTTTATTTGTAATTATTAGAGTCTCTAATTTTTTGCTGGCATCATCCTTGTCCAATTCTATACCATTCTGATTGGCTTGAAATTTTTGTACACGCCCATCAACTACTTCAAACTTGGCGTCCACCACAGGCCTGTCAATGTCCTTGGCAACTTTTTCAGCAAGGAGCAGGGCATTTTTTTCAAAGCTTATTCCCACATATCCTTCCGTATTGCGGTTTTCGTTATTCCGCGTCTTTAATTCTAGTAAACTAGTTAGTTCATTTTTTTCTATTGTCCATTTGTTTTTTTCAAATAGCAAATTTATCGGCGCCAGATCCAAGGCTAATCTAGCTTGGTTTTCGGCGTCTAAACAATCTTTTTTGAAAACAGTGGGAAATTGCGGAGACATCTCGAGCGACAAAACACTGTCATCGAGACGCAATAATCTTGCCTGCAACTCGGAGCCTGCCTTGTCAAAATTGAGCACTTGACCATTTACCTCTTCGCTGACTTGGAAGCGAATATCTTGTCTCTTGCTACTGGTCGCAATTACTAGCGATGCGTTTTGGGCGGGCGTCGAAAAATCGGCAAAACTTTCATTCAAAAAACTTACAAATACTTCTTCCCGAAAACTCATATTCGAGTCAAAGTTTCTCCCAGCGTTCCATAACGACATCCGTTTCTTAAAATTTTCATAAGGACTATTGGTCCTAGCAAAACTATATGCTTCGTCAAGCGTCTTGTTCGCATCATAATCTACCGCCTGCGGGCTTACACCCGCATCATTTCCATTGGGCAACAAATTGAAAATACTTTTTTTGTCGTAATAGGAAACCATAATGCCATTCTTCAAAAAAGCATCTACTCTTTCGTTTACTTTTTTTTCTGCAATCGACCGGTCCAGACCATCAAGCACTATGCCAGAAACTTTTGTGCCTGGAAAAAACTTGCCCTCATATTTTTTTTCAAAAAAATAATAGCCGCCGATAATTATCACGGCAGTCATAAAAAAAACAGCCACAACTATTAGCAGCCATTTTAAAATATTGTAAGTTCGTCGGCTAATTGTCATTGACTTATTGTTGACCAGTATTCAAGATTTCATTCAAGATATTCTTGGCCAATTCCCGATCAGCGCCTTCCGCCGCATCATCAGAACTAACAGCGATACGAAGTACTGACCCCTCTCGAATATTTTCGGGCAACTTCTCTCGAGGCCAGATTATACTCTGCTTATCTTCCGTTTTCAATACCACGCGACCATTCTCAAATCGATCGATTGTTGCTTTGATTAACATATTATTTTTATTTTCCTTTTACTTTGATTGAAATCTGTTTGGAAACTCGCGCCTTGGGCAATGTCACGGTCAACACACCATTTTCGAGAGATGCATCAATCTTCTCTGCTTGCACTTCAACGGGGAGAATAATCGAACGAGAAAATGAGCCCCAATAACATTCGCGATACAAATAATTTTCTTCGTTGACCTGTTTGTCCATGTGGCGCTTGCCACGAATCGTCAACATGTCATTGTTAATGGAAATATCAATATCCTCCGGTTTTACGCCCGCGATGGTGGACTTCACCACGATTTCCTTGACCGTTTGGTAGACATCGATTGACAATTGTCCCTCTTCATATTCATCGCCAATCCATTCCTCTGCGCTCTCATCGGCGTCATCAGACTCTTCTTCTTCAACATCCTCATCTTCCTGCTCTTCTTCATCATCCTCATAAACATCATCATCTTCCAACTCCTCATCTTCATAATCTTCTTCCAAGTCCTCTACAGGCTCTTCGACTTCTTTATTATCTAGACCTGACATTTTTTTAAAAATTCTCCTCATATTATTAATATTATAATTATTTATATTCTGGCTATATTATAGTATATCTGGAAATATAATTCAAGCAATAAAACCAAATTACTAAATAAGTGGTGGACGACACAAGATTCGAACTTGTGACCTCTACAATGTCAATGTAGCGCTCTAACCAACTGAGCTAGCCGTCCAATATTTAAAGTTAAAAGACTCTCCGCCCGAGGCGGGTCAGCCTTGGGCACCAGGATGTACAGCGCATCCGGGTAGAAGGCCAGCCCGATGTCGGTCGGCGAGGGTCGGGCCGCCGAGCGGACATGGGAGTGGACGACGGCC
>JBBRXK010000127.1:0-3273 GCA_038248465.1 Patescibacteria group bacterium
CCATAACGCTTCCAACTACACCTGAAATTATTATAAGAATTAGATTCATTTGCCCTTGGGCCGCTAGATAGGCAGCGGGCGGAATGATAATTTCTGAAGGAAAGGGAATAAATGAACTTTCAATCGCCATTAGCAAAACGATACCAAGATAGCCAAGCTTCGCACTAAGCGCCAAAATTAAAACAATTATTTCTGCCATATTTTATATTAACATTAATTATCACGTCTTTTTATACTATAGTATTCTCGGTAAAGATACAATAATAAATATCCCGATTGAATTCAAAACAAAAGCCAAAAGAAAAAACTCCCAGGTTTTTATTTTGCTCAATCCCAGTAACGACAGACCAAGCTCATCGGGCAGGGGCGAAGCGATAATCACAGCGCCGACAAATGGCGTCAACCAAACGAAGTAGGGGCTACCAAGAACACGAGTAAAAAAGGGTTTCTTAAAAAAAGCAAAATGGGGTTCGAGCTCACTAAAAACTGCATCCTTAAAAAATTTAAAAATCAAAAAATCGCCGAGTACTGCACCAAGTCCCGCGAGCAAGGCAACTTCCCAGGGGTTGAGAATAGTGGCCAAATAATAAAGCACGACAAGTGAGGGCGCAACCGTAAAAACGGAAACAAAAAATATGCCCACAATGAAGGCTCCCAAATAACCAAGTTCACCGAGGTGCGTTATCAAATTCTGGATAAAAACAGACTGCAAAAAATAAAAAAACACCAATGTGCTAATTATCAAAAAAAACGTATTTTTATATTCCCAGATTTTGTATTTACGAAATATGTGCATGTTTCTATTATACTATATTTTCTTGATGCTAACCACCTCTTTAGCCAAAAACAAAAAACGATTTTTCCGACAAGAAAGGTCGTTTTTTTGCATATTAAGTCGAGAATAATTGTTTGTAAATTGATAACTAGAAGCGATTACGATTTCTTCGTCACCAAAGCTTCCTCGATAATTTCAAGTAGCTCGTTTCTAAAAAACTTTTCACTAGGATATTTTTCTCTGAGTTCCGTGAGGAGCTTGAACGATTCCGCCGTCCGCCCATCAAAGCGTAAAAAAACCGCTTTGTTCTTGAGCGAACGAAGTCCACCATCAGCACTACGTGTTATCGCTTTGTCGATATATTCATAAGCTCGTTTTTTTGATCCAATCCGATAGTAGGTCCGTGCAATCTTGTCATAAACATCATTGATGTCTTTATCAATCTTGATTACACGCAAATAATCTTTGAGTGCCAGCTCGTTTTTCTTCTGTCCATAATAACAATCGCCACGCAAATCCAAAATTATCTCATCTTCGGCGCGAGTGAGTAGTTTGTCAAAAACTTTAATGGCTTCATTGTAGCGCTCCAACTTGAGCAAAAAAGCCCCAAAATAACTAAGCAACATAAAATCATCTCGCTTATCAAAAAGCAGACTCTTGCACATCGCCAAACCACGCTCATACTCGCCTTGATGCAATGCATTCCTTAAATCATTTATGCTAAACATTTAATTTAGTTTGATTTGAATTAATTTCTAAATAATTTTTGCGTCTTCGTCAAAATCAAAGTCCGCATCCAAACAATCTGGACAGTCCCAATCATCACAATCACAGTCATATCCACAATCGCAGCCGCAGTTGCAATCGTCATCCATCCACTCATCATCACCAAAATTAAAATCATAATGCTCGAGGTGTCTGGCTGGTATACCGTCTTTATATTTTTTGGTTTTTATCGAGCTCTTCGCTGCTTCTATCCAGGCTTTTTCGTACAAAATATCATCGTTTATATCCTCAACCAAGGCCTGATAATCCACCATATCTTCATCTGAATATCTAAACTCCCAATCTTCTTTTTTATTTTTATGTTTGGCAATTACTTTTTTGTGCACAGCCAACTCGATTTTATTTTTCTCTAGTATGTTTTCAATCTCAGCCAATTCTCTTTCGCAATCTAGAATATTTTTTTCATGAATATTCATAATCACGCAAAGTAAAAATTCATCATCCTCGACTTCGTTGTTTGGTTGATAATAATTAAACTCGCACTCGGCCAAAGCCATCTCGGCCATCAAACTTTTGTCGTGGTCTCTTTCGGAAATTAAATAGGCTTCAATTTTTTCAATCGCCTCCTTGGTGCCAGCCTCTGCTAGCTTGCCCAAATCATCTTCCGTCAGCTCAAGCTTCTTTAATTCAACTTTTTTGCCCGGTTTTATAGTTTTTGCCATAGGTTTATAATTAATTTAATTAACGCTTATTTAATTATTTTTTGTAATACTTTTTTTAGTGTAGGCTAGTTTATAATAACTTTATATCTCATTTTTGAAAAAAATACAATAGAAAAATCATTCGGGCTATAAAAAAGATATGAGTAGTTTACTGAATCGGGAACGAAAATTCCTCGATCATAAAAATAGAGTCTTTCGACTCTATTTTTTTTCAATTTATTAACCTATCACTAATAATTTTTGTTCAACAAATCCCTGGTAAGCGGTCCCAGGGTTCCAGTTTGATCAATTTTATTGGCTTTTTGAAAGGCCACTACTGCGGTTTTTGTTTTGTTTCCAAATTGACCACTAATCTTTTCTTGCGCTGGATAATAACCCAAACATTTGAGCAAGACTTGAAGTTGTGTAACTTCTTCTCCTCTGTGACCAAAGGCTAGATTTGTGTTAAATACTTGCTCCGATTTACAAGCTACTTTTTCGCTTGTACTTTTGGTGTTCGCACTGGTGGCGCTATTTTCTTTCGCGCGGGTTGCACCCGAATAAGCAATCGCCCTGATCACGTCCCAATCTATTGCTGAGCTTGGCGTATGTTTGTAAATCGTGCGGAATGAATTGCTGGCGGCTACCTCGCTTGCGGTTTTTCGATCAAGTGGTCTGAGCCCATAAGCGATTACCATCAGCGCATTTTCGTCTACGTTGACGCTCAAATCAGCCGCGCGTTTATAGACTATCTGAAACTGTTTCTTGGCTAGATTTTCGGCAAGCGCACTACGCTCTATCGGCCAACGACCAATGGCAATTTTCAAAACATCTGACCATTCCGCCACCGATTTTGGCAATCGTCCATAGGCCGCCCGATAAGAGGCAAGTACACCCGCCCGCTCTCCAGCACCGAGGCGCTGATTGCTAAGTGTACCGTACATAATAAAATAATTTAGCTCATCTATTTCCGACTCGCTTAGTATCGTGCCTAAAGTCAATTTTGGTATATATTTAAACTTGCCATTGCCCTCGTCTCGCGTATTTCTTTTTTTGGACAAATGTCCAAGC
>JBBRXK010000128.1:0-3251 GCA_038248465.1 Patescibacteria group bacterium
ACCACGGTAAAAAGCTCAAATGACTCATTGACATCCGGTCGAGAAACATCTATGCCCATGCGTTGACATTCTTCCATTTCTACCGAGAGTCGATCAATATGTTGCTGGTCGGCCGTCAGTAGCGCCGCCATAAATTCTGTCGGAAAATGAGCCTTGAGATAGGCAGTGTGATAGCCAACAAGAGCGTAACAAGCCGCGTGTGAGCGGTTGAATCCATAGCCAGCGAATGGCTCGATAAAAGAAAAAATAGTTTTAGCCAGATCACTCGATATGCCATTTTTCACACAACCCTCGATAAATTTTTCCTTTTGCTTTTCAAGAAGTTTGATTATTTTTTTTCCTACCGCCTTACGTAGCACGTCTGCTTCGGCCATACTAAAGCCAGCCAATGCTCGCGCCATTTGCATAACCTGCTCTTGATAAATCGCCACGCCATATGTTTTTTTGAGAATTGGTTCGAGCTTTGGATGCAAGTAGTTGACCTTTCGTCCGTGCTTGCCAGAAATATAATCAGGAATCCACTCCATCGGACCTGGTCGATACAGGGCTACCATGGCGACGATATCTTCGAATTCACTTGGCTTCAGTTCTTTCAAGTATCTTTTCATTCCAGAAGATTCAAACTGAAAGACGCCGACTGTTTCGCCGTCCTGTAAAAGCTTGAATGTTTTTTCATCATCGAGCGGGATCTTGTCCATGTCTATCTCCACGCCTTTTACATTTTTGATAATTCTGATCGCCGATTCGATGATGGTAAGATTTTTGAGGCCCAGAAAATCCATTTTGAGAAGTCCGAGATCCTCAGTCGGATGCAGAGAGTACTGGGACACGATACTCTTGTCAGCCGAGGACGCGTACTGAATCGGTGTATACTCAGTCAATTTCTTTTTGGTGATAAGAACGCCACAAGCATGCGTAGAAGCATGGCGAGAAACACCCTCGAGCCTGAGAGCATAATCAATGATCTGCTTGGCGGTCGCCTCTTTTTTGTAAATATCTTTGAATTCTGCCACTGTGTCAAGTGCTTCCTGAATCTTGGTAAACATCGGAATCATCTTGGCGAGTTTGTCACAAAAATCATAAGGAGCACCAAGTACGCGACCGACATCGCGCACGGCAGCCCGAGCCGCCATAGTTCCAAATGTTATGATTTGTGAAACGTGGTCTTTGCCATATTTATTTTCTACATATTTGATAACTTCCGCACGGCGGATATCAGCAAAATCAAGATCAATATCGGGCATGGAAATACGATCCGGGTTCAAAAATCTCTCAAAAAGCAAATCATATTTAAGCGGATCGAGGTTGGTGATGCCAGTAAGATAACAAACAAGCGATCCCGCAGCCGAGCCTCGTCCTGGCCCCACCACAATCCCCTGATTCTTGGCCCAGTTTACAAAATCTGCCACAATCAAAAAGTAAGAAGGCCAGCCCATCTTGGCAATCACCGAAAGCTCATAATCCATGCGTTCTTTTATTTCTTTGTCCACATCTTCGTAGTTTTTGTGGTAACGAAACTGCAAGCCATCGATACAAATTTTTCGCAGATAGCCATCTTCGTCATAACCTTCCTCCACCTCAAAATATGGCAACTGAATATTGCCAAGCTCAATCTCAACATTGCACTTTTCTGCGATAAGCAAAGTGTTCTCAATCGCATCGGGCACATGTACAAAGGCCTCTATCATTTCTCTTGTCGATCGATATGAATAATCACCATCGGTCATGTTCATCCTATCCAAATCCTCTCGCTTCTTTTTGTTTTGCAAACACAGCAGAATATCCTGAGCCTCCGCGTCTTCTTTTTTCAAATAATGAACATCGTTTGTTGCTACCAAAGGAATATTTAATTCTCGACTTATTTCTATGAGTCCGTCATTGACTTGTTGCTGTTCCACCAAATTCGGATGACTCATGAGCTCTAGATAATAATTCCCTTGCCCAAAAAGTTCGTTGAATTCAAGCGCTCTTTTCTTGGCCTTCTCCATTTGACCAGAACGAATCAGCGTTGGCAATTCGCCACCCAAACAAGCGGAGCAAGCGATAATGCCTTCTGAATATTTTTGGAGCGACTCCCAATCAAAACGAGGCTTGTAATAAAAACCTTCCAAATGAGCGAGTGACACCAGTTTGATCAAATTTTTATAACCCTGCAAGTTTTTAGCGAGCAGGAGTAAATGATAATTGAGACGGCCATCTGTCCTAGTAATCTTGTCAAATCTAGATTGTGGCGCCATGTAACCCTCAACCCCCAAAATCGGCTTGATGCCTGCCTTGGTGCATTTCTGATAAAAATCGATAATACCGTACATAACGCCATGGTCAGTCATCGCAACAGCCGGCGCTCCCTCGCTCTTTGCCAAGGCAATAAGCTCGTCAATCTTGGTAAGACCGTCGAGCAAAGAATAGTGAGTATGAACATGAAGATGGACGAATTTGGACATTGGTTATTATTTGAGGTATTTATTTTTAAAACTTACTATTTGTAAATTCTTATTAATTCTATTCAGGCTGCTTGTTGGGATACTTGGGACCTTTGAGACCTTTGAGATTTTTGTGATATTTCATCTAATTGATTCCCAAACACCCCAAAGGTCTCAATAATCTCAAAAGTCTCAAACAACTATTAGTCCATCTGTAGGAGTAGCAAGGTCTATTATATCACCTTTCTCCAAAACCACAAACCACAATTTTTTTATCAAAAAACACCCGAGAAGCAGCCTCCAAGTGGGTGTTTAAGGTGCGTTTTATTTTATTTTTTTGATAATCTCACCAAGCTCTTCATCGGAGAAAAAATGAATAACTACCTCACCGCCGCTGCCTTTTCTCCTAACTTCCGCTTTGGCGCCAAAAAATTCTCTCAGCGCAAATTCCTTATCTTTATCTTCATAATTAATTTTGACTCTAGCCTTCTTGGTGCCTCCCATTCGACGCACCTCCTGATTGGTATCGCTCACCGTCAATTCACTATGCAAAATTTTTCGAAACAAAGCGAGTTGCTTCACTTCTGAATCTAATCCGGTCAAATACTTAGCGTGCCCTTCGGTAATTTTGCCATCAATCAAGGCAAGTCTAATTTCCTCAGGAAGTTTTAGCATGCGCAAAATATTGGCGATCGATGATCTGGCCTTGCCTACTTTTTTGGCCACCTCTTCTTGAGTAATACCAAATTCATTCATAAGCTGGTTGTATGCCTCGGCCAAATCTATTGGATTCAACTCCTCTCTTTGAATATTTTCAATCAAAGCCAG
>JBBRXK010000129.1:0-3234 GCA_038248465.1 Patescibacteria group bacterium
CACCTGGAACGGATTATGGTTTTTCGATTGCATCTTGGGTCAAAATAAATAGCGAGGGCATCAACTTTGGACCAAATGAAGAAAAAACTATTGATTTTGAAATTCATATTCCGAATAATATTGGACCAGGTGGTTATCGTGGCGCTATATTATTTGGCACTGAGCCACCACGCATGCAAGTGCAGAGCGAAGACAAGGGAGCGGGCATGGCGGTAGCACAGCAAGCGGCCACCTTGGTCTTGTTGCAAGTCGCTGGTGATGTAGTTGAAGAGGCAAATATTCGCGAGTTTAATAGCGATAAAGATTATTATGCGACTCCTTTTAATGTCGATTTTCTGATCCGCGTAGAAAATACAGGCACTGTGCATATCAAACCACGCGGCACTATCTCGATAAAAAACATGTTTGGCAAAGAGGTCGCGGTTGTGCGCATAAATGATGGCAACGGCAACATCTTGCCCAATTCGATTCGTCGCTTCATGGACATAAAATGGGGCGGAAATAATGGCATAGGCAAATACACTGCAACTCTCGGTCTGACCTACGGCACGGAGATCGACGCGGGTGGGCAGGGCAAAAGCAGTATTGTCAGCACTAAAACATTTTGGATTATCCCTTGGCGCATCATCGTGCCACTTGGTTTGACTCTGATATTTTTATTCTTATTTTTGTTTTACTTACTACGTGTCTATCGTAATAAAGCAGTCAAAAAAGCCATGGACAGAGCTGGCGTCGGTCATCTGCGACAAGCAAAAGGACACAAGAATGGCTCGCCAGCGCTTCACTTGACCATCATCATTGTGTCTTCATTTATTGTGATGCTACTTGTCTTTATGCTTATCTATATATTCTTTATCGCTTAACGATATATGCGAAAATATTTATTGATATTATTGTTTGCATTCTGCTTTCTTCCCTTGGCGGTAGCCGCCGATGACAGTCAGATTGTTATTAGTCCGAGCATCATCGACGAAAAAGCCAAAGCGGGCGACATTTTGAAATACGAAGTGAGCATTAGCAACAACAGTGATGGAAAGGTAGATATTTACGCTATTGTCAATGATATTTTGAAAGATGAAGGTGATGTTGGCTATGCCGATCCAAGAGACTTGGATCGAAGCACGTCGATAGTCCGTTGGCTGAGTTTCAAGCGTGGTGCGATCGAACTGATGCCCGGTGCCACCACCACTGTGCCCCTCGAAATAAATATCAATTCGGCCGCAACACCAGGGAAACGCTTTGCACGTATTGCATTGCCCACGGGAACAAATCGAGATATTGCCGAGAATAGTATGTCGACACGGGCTTACACCCAGTTGCCAATTAGCATTGAAATAATGGAAAACGCGATAGAAAAAATGAAAATAGCTGGCTTTGCATCAGGAAAAACTCTGGCCGTTCGAGGCCCGATTGATTTCAATATCAAATTGGAAAATGGTGGCAATAAAACAGAAACACCAATCGGTAATCTTTTTATTTTTAATCGCCGTGGGGAAGAGGTCTCCAGTATAGATATAAACCACGAGAACAAAGCACTTCCAGCGGGCGAGACTTGGTCCAAAGCTCTTGCGTGGGAGGACTTGCGCGGTTTGGGAAAATTCAAAGCAAAACTAGAGATTGAGTATGGCGAAAAAGGCAAGAGAGATCTACAAGACACCCTGTATTTTTGGTATTTTCCTTGGAAATTCTTGCTAGCTATTTTTATGCTCACCTTTTTGTTTTTGGCACTCATGGTAACCTTGATATTTAGAAAAACATTTGTGCATCATGATTTGGAGGAGCGGAGCAAGCTTCCGGTCCGACGCTCAAAAGCAGTATCCCGCAAGGTGGTAAATTTAAAAAAATGAAAAATACCAAAAAAATAATTTGCTTGACCATGTTTTTAGCGCTTTTGTTTTTGATGAAAGGCGCCGAGGCCCAAAACAAGCTAGCTCTCACCATTACCCCGCCGATTATCAAAAATAATATTAGCCCGGGACAGATTTGGAAGAGCTATATCAAGGTGGTCAATAATAATGATGAAGAAATCGCCGTCTATGTCCAATTGGTAAATTTTGATACTAATGGTGAAGTGGGAACGGTCAAGCTTGAGCCAAAAAGCGAGGCTGAGATTAGTGGTAATGACCAATTGATAAATAATTGGATAGTGATTGATCGAGGACCGCTAAAAATACCCGCCAATAAATCGCTTGAAATTCCTTTTATTGTCGATGTACCCGATACGGTTGATCCGGGAGATCATCATATCGTTTTTTTGATTGGGACCATGCCCAACGAGGCTAGTAATGCTGGTTCTTCGATCAAAATTTCTTCCATGCTTGGCTCTCTACTACTTCTCAATGTCAGTGGCGATGTCAAAGAAAGTGGCGTCATCCGTGAATTTTCCAGCGATAAAAGATTTTATGGTAGTGGTGAAACCAATTTTATTTTACGTTTTCAAAATACTGGCAACACCATATTGCAACCACAGGGGGAAATTAAAATCATCGATTTTCGTGGCAATGTCAAAGGCTTGGTCAATATCAACCACAACACTAGCTCGGGCAATGTATTTCCTGCTGATATCAGGCGTTGGCAATATACTTGGCCAGTGCCCAGTAGCTTACTAGAAACGGGCCGTTACCAGGCGCAGATGATTTTGACTTATGGCAATGTCGCCAAAGAAACGACCGAACAGACTTTGTATTTTTGGGTTATCAATTGGCGGCCGCTACTGATGATCGTGGGCAGTATTCTCTTTGTCATTTTCTTGATAATATTCCTTGTTCGTCGTTATATTAGAAAAATGATTCAAAGCAGTAACGAACAACATGAAGAAAATAAAACAGTCAGCGCGTCATTACCGAATCGACCTCGCATTATCGATGACATGTATACAGTTGTAGATCTGAAAGGCAAAGCAAAAACAACGGCAACAAGTAGTAGTAAGAAGAGCAAAAAGAAAATGAGCTTGAGCTTGATCGAGAAAATCATTTACATTGTGCTAGCCGCCATAATATTAGCCAGCGCGGTTTTTGTGTTTTATTATTTTGATACAATGGAAACTGGACATACGCCCATCAAAGAGATTGAGGCGGTACCGACCGAGCCGAGCAACATGAACTAATAAATATGCAGACAGAAAAAAATAAAAAAAAGCCGAAAAAGAAGTCATGGTTGAGTCAGAAGGAAATATTTGTTATTTTGTTGGCCTTGATTTTTAGCACTTTGGGTATTAGAGCTGCGGATGACCTG
>JBBRXK010000130.1:0-3226 GCA_038248465.1 Patescibacteria group bacterium
GAAGTCCTTTTGCCGTCATCTTTTCATAATTTTTTATCAAATTGTGTTTTTGGTTTTCATCCAAGACGCAAATTGAGCCATGATGGTAGAAATGACTAGATTTTTCCAACAATCTTTCGGGCGCTCCTTTTTCATAAAGCAAGTATGTGCCGTTAGCATGCGCATGCAAGCTCAGCATAAATTTTTTCTCACTATCGAATGGAAGTTCGGCAATTTTTGGCTCGCTTTTTAATAGCTCTTCCTTGCGGAGACCAGACTCCATGGCTGCACGTAGTAGTGCTGTTTCGGTTGAAGTACCGATAAATTTCCAATCGCTCAGCGCTTGCTTTGGATTTTCAATACTCGCATCGTTACACATCATTGCAATTTGCAAAGCTAGGCTCACTGCTTTTGCGTCGCCGAGATTCTGTCTACTCCCCGGATTTGAAAGCTCAAATTCTTTCTCGCCAATCACAATATGATCAACACTCATTTCTCCTTTGGTCAATGTTCCGGTTTTGTCTGTACAAATAACTGTCACAGATCCTAGTGTTTCAGCAGCGACCAATTTCCTTGTCAAAGCCTTTTTCTTTAGTATTTTTTGTATACCCAGTGCCAAGATAAATGTAACAGCTGCTGTCAAGCCCTCGGGGATTGAGGCAACGCCCACCGCAACACCTGTTTCAATCATCTCGATGATTTCTCTCCCCTGAAGTAAGCCCACCAAAATTATCACCGAACAAATTCCCAAAAAAATAAAGCCCAAAGTCTTACTAAAGTTTTCTAGACGCAATTGCAGCGGCGTTCTTTCTTCCTTGGTTTCCCTAACCATCGTGGCTATTTTACCGATTTCTGTATTTGCGCCAGTTTCTGTAGCAATCGCTACTCCTTGACCACTGATAATAATAGTCCCTGCATATACCATATTCGTCCTATCGGCAAGAGATGCGCCTTTTGCGATAAGTTCATTTTGTTTTTTGGCGGGAAGCGACTCCCCAGTCAAACTCGCTTCGTTTATTTGTAAAATATTGGCATCAATAATACGAGCATCACACGCTACCCTATTGCCCGCTTTTAGCAATAAAACATCACCAGGCACGATATTATGGCTATTTATACTGCATTCACGTTTGTCTCGCAAAACAAATGCAGTGTGTTCAGACATTTTCTTTAATTTTTCCAGTGCTTGGTTCGCTTTGTTTTCTTGAAAAAACCCAAACGCTATATTTATCGATATGGCCACAACAATCACAATAGCTTCTTCTTTGGCGCCAATGATAAAAGACGAGAGCCCTGTAATAACCAGAACTAAAATCAGGGCATTTTTAAACTGTGAAATAAAAATTGCCATTTTCCCGGGAGCTTTGTTTTCTGACAATTTGTTGTCGCCGTATTTTATTAGTCTTTTTGCTGCTTCGTTATTGCTCAAACCTTCGCTAGAAGTTTTTAATTTATCAAAGACAGCTTTGATTGATAGACTATGAAAATCAGACATTGATTTTTAGATTAATTATTTATTTTACGTATATTATTATACCACAATCAGTCTCAATATCCAATTGTGCATATTCAATAAAAAATCCAGCTCGTCGCTGGATTTTTTTGTCTGGGAATTTTCATTCCAGACTGAAATTTATTTATTGAATTGTTTATGTTTAATTTATTATCGTGCAATAATAATCGGTCCGCTATGCAGATTTTCGACTGGCACCACGGCAATGATAAAAAAATCACTTCGATAATGTACCTCTGCCCATTTGTCACCTACCAGTACGCCACCGCTTGATCCAAAATTATAGCCACTGATATACAATACCCCCATCATACTATTTGATGTATTATTATACTCAATTCTTCTTGCTATATTCGATATTTCGATCGGTCCAAAATTTACTTCATTGCTTTGCATTTCGCCTACTTTTACACTGACTCGCCCGTAGTAATAATCATCCAAAATTTGAATTCTGATTTCTTGTCCCTCATCGTTTGGATAGACCCCCAAAATTCTCACCTTGGGCTCGACAAGTGTTTGCTCTTTGTCCGCATACTTGTAAGTTATGACATTTTCTTTGGCGACGATGGAAAAACCTTGGCCGACAATAGATAAGACTTTGTTGTCCATATTTAGTCCAGCTCTAACTATTTTTGCTTGCACATTTAACACCGTGGTACCGTCATCTTTCCAGCGATCATATTGGATGCCAATCTCTACGCCTTTATATGACAGTTTATAAGGTGCGATTAAATGTACCTCCGCAAGCTCATCTTTCATAGTCACACTAATTATATCTTGTTTGACGAGTTCGTTGCCATTCTTAAAATATACTTTAACCAAATCTTTGACATCAGCTACTCCGACTGCTCTTATGATCATTTCTTCGCCTGGGACAATCGGGCTAGGGCTAATCTCCTTGATGCTAGGAATAATTTCTAAAGGCAAGAAGTTGGAATCTATTCCATTGACCTTCACGCCAATGTAACCGTTTAAGGCACCATTTGGCACTATTACTTTCAAACTATTGTTATCTTTGGTGATCTGATCTGCGCCCACCGCTACTGCAATTCTTTTGTTGTAGCCCTGAAACTCAACACTGGTGTTTTCAGTATTTCCCCTAAAACTAAAGCCACTAATAGTGATAGTATCACCAATTTTCGTTGCGGGGATAACTTGATTTGACGACAATATTGGTCTCGTGAAACTTGCCTTGATACTGGAAAGTATCGGCTTTGCTAAATATTTTAGTGAATCCGATTGATCAGAGGCGATGCCATCGGAAACCACAACTATGTTAAAATTATTATTTTTCTTGGTGGTCACGACTTCGAGTAATTCCATATCACCTTCTTCGATATATTTGGCCTTTACTCCTTCCAATAATACACCATCGGCGTTATAAAAATTTACCATGGGACTTCTGCCAAAACCCAAACCATAAATTTTTAGTTTGTCCCCTACTTGTTCGTAGCCCTTTTGACTCCAAGTCGTGGACACGATAATTGGTTTCAATTTGTAAGTCAATTGATTCGACATATTCAGTACTTCCTTTCCTTCAGTATTTATGTATGAAGATTGAATATACATATTTCCAGAAACTGTGCCCGCAGGCAGTTTAAATTTCATTTGAGTGAGTCCCGAATCAAATGAATCAGGTCGCAACCAAAGTTTTTCCCTAGCATTTTTAGTGTTAATTTTTTCCACAATGAGAAATGTGGAATTTTCCTTGGGTGAAAAACCAGAACCATATAC
>JBBRXK010000131.1:0-3176 GCA_038248465.1 Patescibacteria group bacterium
AATTATTGGCCACGAAGCTTACTGAAGCAAGTAAAAAAATCAAAAGAAGCTTTTTGATTATCAACGATATCAGCGATGAAAAGATCAAATACTCAGGCAGAAACTTGGCCGGTGTAAAAATTATTAATCTTGATAATATTAATATTTTAGATTTATTAAAATATAGCAATTTATTAATTACTGAGAAGTCCGTAGAAATACTAGAGAAAAACTACAATAGCAAAAAGGAATAGTAATAACAATACATATGGGAATATTTAAATCAAGTAAAACTGAAGACGACAAAAAGGCTACTCCGAAAAAAACAAGTACCAAAAAAGCGCCGGCGCCAAGTGCAAAAAAAACCATGAAAGAGATGTACGAGGGAACGGCAGTAAGCAAGACGGGGACCGGTGATAAAAAAACCGTAGTAGCGAGAAACAAAGGAATGGCTTATAAAGTTTTAGTGAAGCCACTTATTACGGAAAAAGCGGCTAGTTTCGGACCAGAGAGTAAATATGTTTTTGTAGTTTCTGATAATTCAAATAAAATTCAAGTAGCGGACGCAGTGAATGAAGTATACGGAGTAAAGGTAGTGTCAGTAAACATCGTCACAGTCAAGGGTAAAAAGGTAAGATACGGCAAAACTATGGGTTCAAGAAAAGATTGGAAGAAAGCCATCGTGACTCTGACCAAAGGACAGACTATCAATATCTACGAGGGTGTTTAATTCTATCAAGAATAATTAGCAATCAAAAAACCACAGATTTTATCTAAATAAAAAATTTACGGAGAATGAGGCAGAATATTCATTATCGTAAATATAAAAATAATGGGAGTAAAAAGAGTAAAACCGATTACCGCTGGGATGCGTCAAGCAGTATTTGATGATTTTTCGGATATCACAAAAACTACTGGTGAAAAAAGTTTGATGATTTCCAAGAGACGAATCAGCGGACGTAACAACCAAGGCAAAATCACCACTAGACACAGAGGTGGCGGTGCAAAACGAGCGATTAGGATTGTTGATTTCAAGCGCGACAAGTATGACGTACCAGCAAAAGTCGCGTCTATCGAATATGACCCAAACAGAGGCGCTCGTATCGCATTACTTAATTATGCGGATGGCGAGAAGCGATATATTGTTGCGCCCCTAAATTTGAAGGTAGGCGAAACTATTCTCAGTTCAAGAAATAAAATTGAAATCAAAACAGGCAATGCTTTGCCGATTAAATATATTATTGCTGGTGTTAATGTTTATAATGTTGAATTGGAGCCAGGTTTTGGGGCTAAAGTAGCGAGAGGCGCTGGTAACAGTGTGCAGGTGATGGGTGTTGAAGATAAATATGCCCAAGTAAAAATGCCATCTGGCGAAATTAGACTTATCAAAAAAGAATGTCTTTGTACAATCGGGCAGGCAAGCAATATCGACAAGAGGCACATGAAGCTTGGTAGTGCCGGACGCAAGAGACACCTCGGCAGAAGACCGGTGGTCAGAGGAACAGCGATGAATCCAGTAGATCACCCACATGGTGGTGGTGAGGGCAATCAATCAATCGGTCTAAAACATCCGAAGACACCTTGGGGCAAACCAGCTCTCGGCGTGAAGACCAGAAAGAAAAAACAAGCAAGTAGTAAATTGATTATAAAGAGAAAGAGTAACAAAGGAAGATAGTTTTTAGGTGAGATCGTTGAGATGCTTGAGATGTTTGAGAAAATTGGGATAATAATCCCTAAAAACTACAAACATCCCAAAGGCCCCGAAATCTTAAAAGACTTAATTTAAAATAAAGTATGACAAGAAGTTTAAAAAAGGGTCCGTACGTAAACGAACGCTTACTAAATAAAATCAAAAACTTGAAACCAGGTGACAAAACAGTTATCAAGGTTTGGGATAGGTCATGTACTATAACTCCCGAGATGGTTGGTTTTACTTTGGGGGTGCACAATGGCCGCAAGCACATTGATGTTTATGTGGTGGAAAATATGGTTGGACACAAGCTAGGAGAATTTTCGCATACCAGAAAATTTGTTAGCCATGGTGGCAAGATGGCGAAGACACAGGCAAAATCGTAATAAGATCAAATACTTTTTCTAGTTGGAAAAATAAAAAATTATCCAAACTAAAAATTTTATTTCAATATAATAAAGTTTAAATTAATATACAACAATGGAAGTTAAAGCAAGTGCAAAAAATATCAGAATATCACCAAGAAAGGTTCGCTTGGTTATTAATCTTGTCAGAGGGCTCCAAGTCGCAAAAGCCTTGGATCAACTTCGATTTATGCAAAAGCAAGCCAGGTTTGTGGTGGAAAAAGTTGTGAAGTCAGCGATTGCGAATGCTATCAATACTTATGACCTGGAAGAAGCCAATTTATTTATAAAAGAAATTCGCGTTGATGAGGGCGCAACAATGAAAAGATGGATGCCAAAAGCGCGTGGTCGTGCGACACCGATTCGCAAGCGAACCAGTCATGTGATGTTGGTTTTGGGAGAACTTGTTGAGAGTGGAAAAACATCGGCCAAGAAACAAGACATCGAGGCTCCAATCTCGCTACTAGCCAAAGCAAAAGAAGCAGAAGGTGTGAAACTCAAGAAGACCAAAGATGTTGTAGATAAAGAGGCATTGGAAGAAAAGGGCAAAAAAATAGTAGACCCGCGGGGCGAGGGCAAAGGCAAGAATACCAAAATTGAAGGCAAGGGCGGTAAAGGATTTGGTAGCAAAATGTTTCGAAGAAAAAGTGGTTAATTAATTACGTTTGAAGATAAGAATTATTTTTTGGTCTAGGAGTAATCTCCGAGACCATACCAAAAGCTTAGAGCTTTATATAGAAAAAAAACATGGGCAAGAAAATAAATCCAAAAATATTTCGAATAGGTATCACAAAAGCATGGCCTTCAAAATGGTTTGCATCTGGCGCTATGTATGCCAAGAATGTAGAGCAGGACATCAGCGTTCGTCGATTTATCTTGAAAGAATTGCGTGAAGCAGGGGTGGACAGAGTGGAGATCGAAAGAAATGTAAAGAAGATAAGTATTAGCGTTTATACTGCAAAGCCAGGAGTTATTATCGGACGTGGTGGTAAGGGCGCCGACGATTTAAAAATAAAAATCCACGCGAAGTTTTTGAAAAACATTAAACCCGCTGATATCAATTTTAATATTTATGAATTTGATAGACCAAACCTCAGTGCGCA
>JBBRXK010000132.1:0-3066 GCA_038248465.1 Patescibacteria group bacterium
AAATAAGCTATCATTATTAGCTTATTTTATCGCAGTATCTATTTCTGATTAGTTTTTTTGTATTCGCCAAAATACCAACTTAGCGCTTCATTGGCGATGGGTACAGCAACACTGCTTCCCTCACCGCCCTCTTCAATCAAAATTGTTATGACCAATTCTGGCTTATCAAACGGCGCAAAGCCACTAAACCAAGCATGGTTTTGCTTTTCGCTAGACCATTGCGCTGTTCCCGTCTTGCCCGCTATCGTTACTGGTGCTGATTGCATACTGCGTGCGGAACCATTGGTCACAGTTTGACGCATACCATCTCTAACAATTTTGAGATTGTAATCATCTAGGAAATTTTCCCGAACTGGACTAGCATCAACTTCACTCATTAAATTGTCTTTACTATCTAAAACATATTTTATCAAATGAGGACGAAACAGTTTTCCACCATTCGCGAATACGGAAGTGAAGCTTGCTACCTGCAGTGGCGTGACTAATACATCACCTTGCCCAATAGACATGTGATAGGTATCGCCGACATACCATGGCTCATTCTTGGTCTTTTCTTTCCAAACCGGACTTGGTATCAAGCCACTTGTTTCTCCCGCCAAGTCTATTCCGAGTTGCGAACCCAAACCGAACATCGCAAAATAATTAACAATTCTTTCAACACCTAGGCCCTGAAATTGTTCAAAGCCACCACCAATATAATAAAAAAAAGTATTAACTGAATCGGCAATTGCTTTTTTTACATCTGTTCGCCCGTGCCCGCCCGCCCGCCAATCAGGGAAAAACCACTGACCAATCCGGATGCCACCATCACTGATAAAATAAGTATCTTCTGTAATAACTCCTTCCTCTAAAGCAGCGACTGCCATTACTGGTTTTATTACTGAGCCGGAAGGATATTGACCACTAATAACATGATTGACTAAGGGCTTGTCGGGATTGTTGATTAATACTGAATACTCACCGGGAGTTATCCCTCTTGAAAACATATTATTATTATAGGCCGGCAAACTTACCATCGCCACAATCTCGCCATTGTTCGGATCCATCACCACCGCCGAGGCACGCTTCAATTTTAATTTATCTAAGTGTTTCTGTAATATCTCTTCTAATTTCAATTGAAAATTAACATCTAAAGATAAAACCAAATTGTGCCCATCAACAGCCAATTTTTCACCAATTATTTTCTTTTCATTCCCCAGCGCATCAACCTCGATTTGTTTTTTACCACTTACTCCCTTCAATTCATTTTCCCAAAAATATTCGATTCCCATTTTGCCAATGTAGTCAATGGGCAGATACTCATCGCCAAATTTTATTAATTCATCGTTATTTATTTTTCCCGTATAACCCATCAAATGTGATAATGAAAAAAGTTTTTTCACCTCTGCATCGTCTTCATTTTGAAATTTCAAATCAACTCCGGTATACAAATAATCTCTATTGCTTCTGTTTGATAATTCAACCCCCGGCCAATATCGCGATTTCAAATCAAGTAACATCGCTTTTTCGTAGTCAATATTGTCATCAATAAACAGCGGCTGATACGCATCGAGCGATGCCATGTCAACTGTTTTAATGCCAGTCTCGATTCTGCTCGCCACCTCATCGCCTAATATATTTTTTATCTCTTTCACCAAATCATCAAACTGCTCTTTTTTCTTTGGCAGATCGGCAGGAACCACATAAAGCATAAAATTTGCTTTATTTCTGACCAAGGCATTTTTATTTCTGTCATAAATTACTCCACGCATGGGGGCAATCCTTTCAATTCTAATTCTATTGCCTTCTGCCATACTTGAGTAATAATCACCTTTCACTATTTGAAGCCAGGCTGCTCTTGAAAGCAAAACGCACAATGCCAAAAAAAGCATGACCGAAAAAAATGTGAGCTTAGTCGAATTAAAACTATTGCCGACTGTTTCTTTTTCATTATTATCAGAAATAAAAACATCCTCAGACCACGGTGATCGATATACTGGCTGGAGTATACCGTCCTTAAATTTTCCACTCTGGATGGAAAATGGATCACTACCTCTAACAAGTCTGGAATTTTTTAAATATTTTAAAGATGCCATATTAGTAAATAAAATACTGCCTAATTATTTAAACTAACGTATTAAAAACATTGGCTTGAAACGCTTGCTAAAATAACTTATTATATAAAACAAAACAAATGATAAAACAACGTTTGCAATAATTTTTAGCAACTCATCGAACCAAAAATTTGAAGGAAATGAAAATAAAAAGCTCTGCCTAAATAACGAAGTATAAACATAGGTAATAATAAAATTTAATAATTCAAAAATTACACTCGCCAACAAAGTTAGCAACACAAAAGTATATAGTGACCTGTTCGTAAGCACATTTTTTAACAAGAAGTTTGTCAAAAAAAGCACACCTACAAGTGAAACGATATTTAAACCGAATGTCGAAAAGGAATACATATCCAAAAGTACACCAACAGCGATAGCCCATACGAGCGCATTCCCAAAACTACCAAACCCTAATATCATTATCAAAACCACCAAGACGGCGTTTATATTGCTAAACCACTCAGGAAGTCCGCTAATAAATGCGACTTGTATTATAGTCAATAAAAACATCAGTAGTATAGAAATAATACTTTTTATATACATCTTTTTTGTCGATTATATTTTACGGTAAAATTATCGCAACCAAAATTAGTTCGTCTAGGTTTACATTTGATTCGAGAACGGCCTTTTGCCATAAATTATTGCTTTCTTTTGTTAATTCAGAAACCTGGCCAATAACTAAACCTCTCGGAATTGATTCTTCTAGACCCGAACTTACAATTATGTCCCCTTTCTTAATTTTTTTCGATTGCGGTATAAAATTCATTTGCATAGTTAATCCAAGATTGCCCTCGACGATACCACTCGTTTTATCATCGCCCATGATAGTAGCGGCAATTCGACATTCATCATTGAGAACCAGATACACTTCAGATATTTTTTCCTTAACATTTGCAAGTTTACCGATTATAATCCCGTCTTCATTAATCACAACCAGTCCCGGATACAAACCATCTTGTGCGCCCTTGTCAAT
>JBBRXK010000133.1:0-3036 GCA_038248465.1 Patescibacteria group bacterium
ACGCCCGGGTTTATAAATAATGGTGGCGGTAATTGGGGAAAGAAACAAGAATTGCAGATTAGTCCTTCCAAAGTTTCCGGTGGAGCAATCTTAGCCGATTTTCCCATGCTAATAACTGAGGCTAACGTTGACGGCTCTATTTTTTCTAGTGCTAAAACCGATGGCTGTGATATTAGATTCAGTGTTACCGGCTCCGAATCTAATCCTGAAGAAATCCCTTTTGAAAAAGTGGTTTTTTCAAACCAGTCCATCATGTCTTTTTGGGTAAAAAGAACACTATCTGTAACTGCTACAACATCTATCTGGATATGGTGGGGTAATTCCAGGGCAACGTGTTATGCCGAGAATGACACATACGGCACACAAAATGTTTGGAGATCAGAATATAAAGGTGTTTGGCATTTAAATGAGACTTCTGGGACCAGATATGATAGTACTGGCAATAACAATGATTTAACTGATGGCAATACTGTTGGGTCAGCAGTTGGAAAAATATCGGGAGCAGCGGCTGATTTTGAAAGAGACAATTCTGAATATTTGACTATATCGGATGCTGCACAGACTGGTCTTGATATAACAAGTCAAATATCTTTCTCGGCTTGGATTAAACCTGAGTCAAGTCCAGGAAACTGGATGCAACTTTGCACTAAATCAGATAATGTTAATAGTAACTCTTATTATATTGGAGTTAGAGCGTGGGAGAGTAATTCGAATGGATTTATAGCATCTGGTGATGGCACAACAAATGCGGCAGTCTGGAAAAAAACCACCGGAATGTCGAACGGAGTTTGGTATAAATATGATTTTACATACGCGGCTGGTGCTTCGAGTAATCCAACTTGGTATTTGAATGGCACCAGCATCGGGGCTACATATGATAGCGGAACTAGACCATCCTCCATGTATGATGGAACTGGTCCGTTTAATATTGGTGCTCAAGCCAATGTCGTTAATCAGTGGGATGGCCTAATTCAGGAGGCAAGAGTATATGCCGGTGTTTTGTCAGCAGGTTGGGTAGCTACTGAAAACACTAATCAAGACAACCCTGCAATTTTTGTCACAAAGCAGGCGCTTTATGACGTAAACATTCCTTTTGTGCCAACTAGTCAAAAAACCGAAGGGCTCACTAACCCCGCGAAGGTGACTGATACTTTTCCTGAATTTTATGCTACCTACGATTTGTTAAGTGTGAGCAAGCCAGTAACTGCTTATCAACTTCAAGTTTCAACCACATCTACTGATTGGGTGAATTTGGTTTGGGATAGCGGTCAAACAAACTTCAATGAAGAAGTTGAGTCTGGTAATAGGTGCCCAAGTATCTCTTACGGTGAAAGTAATGGGCTTAAGTTTGATGGTGAAACATATTTTTGGAGATTAAAGTTTAAAAATAAAGATGATGTATGGGGTAGTTGGGGCGATGTTTCACAGTTTACAATGTCTAAAGTTCCTAGTTTGATATTTCCGTAGTAAATTTAAAGTTACCCTCTCGTACAACTATTACGAGAGGGTAACCACCGGCTTTGAAAACTAATTATGAATCACTTAAAACAAAAAATCAAAGAGCATAAATTGGCTATTGCGGTGTCGATTGTTTGCGGACTGGTGTATTTCTTTCCGTATTTGTTTTTTGTTATAGACAAACAAAGCGGTTTCTCCGGAATACATTTAAGCCCACTCGACTCAGAGTTACATTATATGGCGAGGGTTGATGATTTTAAAGATGCTTATTCTAGCAGTAATGCGAATATTTTTGAGTACAACAATGCGAAACAGATAAACTACCAATACTCCGAACAATTCTACGGCAGCATCCTTCGCTACACCGGCATCTCCGTAAAAGATTTTTACTTTATTTCCAAGCTAATTTTTCCAATAATAAATTTTTTCCTTTGGTATTATTTTTCTTGGTTGATCCTAAAAAGTAAACGCACAGCGCTGTTGTCAGCCTCTTTTTTATTTTTTGGTATATTTATAGTCGACAATCTAAGCATTGTCAATCAGCTGGCTATTTTATTTTGGTCGGGGAACTTAGCCGAGCCCCTGACCTACGGGAGATTTGTAAACCCCATGCTGACATTTCCTTTTTTCTTTCTCGGTCTTATACTGCTTTATAGATTTTATGACAACCCGAATCTGAAAAATGCCTTATTGTTTTCTTTTTTTTGGTGGATAGAGTTTTAAGTCTTTTTTTACTTATGGACTTTTCTTTCGGTTATTTATGGTCTTGTATTTAGATATTTTTTATTTACAAAAAATTATCGGGCTTGCAAACATTTGGCGCTGGCCGGAGTCGGTGCTTTTCTTATTGCCTTTTATTATCTTTGGCAAATGTTTGGGGTTGCCTATGGTGGGGTAGTGGAGAAATCATCGTCGGCTACGTTGTCTGTATTCACGGCTAGTCACGAATTTATTTTTTCCAAATTGGTTTTAGCACCGTTGGTGTTATTAATCATTTATTTTTTATACAAAAAAAGAAAGCATTTGGAGCTAAAAAAATCGGAGTGGTTTTTGCTATTACTTTTTGCTACTTCCGTTATCGTGGTCAATCAGCAGGTTATAACGGGGCGATTGGTTGAGGAGGGTCATTTCCACTGGTATACAAATCGGCCAGTTGTGTATCTTGGTTTAGCCTTTTTGATTTCATTTGCGATCACCAAAATAAAAAGTAGCAAAATTCAAAACCTTGTTTACGCACTTCTGTTTTTGTATCTCCTTGCTTTTGGTATCGGCTCACAGGCCAGTAGTTATAAAAAAAGTGCGCCAGTATACGCTGATTTACAAAAATACGGACCTGTGATGGATTGGTTAAACAAGAATAGCGAAAATGAGTCAGTGGTGCTTGCAAATAGTACTGCCTCAAATTTGATTCCAGCCTATACTCACAATAATACATATTACTCTGAATATGCCAAATATTATGCTACGACACCACTAGAACGTAGAATCGATGCTTATTATACTTTTTATTATTTGACAAAAGGAGAACTTAATTGTGAAATAAAAGATGTGAAATTGTCTGAGAAATTTTTAGATAAG
>JBBRXK010000134.1:0-3023 GCA_038248465.1 Patescibacteria group bacterium
ATGGACAATCCAGTACCAATTTTTGACGTTGTATCAACTACGACACACAAAACCTTGCGTGGTCCGCGCGGAGCCGTGATAATGTGCAAAGAAAAATTTGCCAAGCAAATAGATAAAGCAGTTTTCCCCGGTATGCAGGGTGGGCCACACGATCACATAACGGCCGCCAAGGCAGTGGCATTTGGCGAGGCCTTGCAAGAAGATTTTAGAGAATATGCCAAGCAGGTTATTAGAAATGCGCAGGCGCTGGCTAAGTTGATGGTAGCCGATGGCTACAAAATAATTTCCAAGGGAACTGACAATCATTTATTTGTGGTAGACTTGAGTGCCAAGGGGCTTGCGGGCAAAGATGCCGAAATAGCGCTAGAAAAAGCCGGCATTTCAGTTTCGAGATCTACGATCCCAAACGACCCAAACCCGCCAATGAATCCATCCGGCATTCGCATCGGTACCCCCGCTGTAACTAGTAGGGGCATGAAGGAAGAGGAAATGCTAAGTATCAAAAATTTTATCAATGATGCCTTAGAAAATATGAACGATGACAATAAGTTACTTCAAATCAAACTCGAACTAAAAAAAATGTGTCAAAAATATCCCTTGCCCTCTGACTAAATATTACTAAATTCATAATGCTCTCGCAAGAATAAATATGCTTTAGTAAAAAATAAATTGGCCGACACTTTATTTTCGTAAACATAAATTTGAAAACTTATTGTTTTGTACAATATTTTTTTGACTGTTGTCAATCACGGATCTCTACAAACTAAGCTAAAGAAATAAATGACTACTGTAAAAAAACCAAAAAAAGAGTCAGACAAAATCAAAGACGTTGTTGTCAAAGAGATTGTCGGTTTAAATAATGGCAATCCTGGCGACGTACAAAGTCGCCCCAATCTAGCTATTATTGTAATAGATAAATTAGAAAACAAGCCCGAGTTTATCGAGGACTTAGAAAAAGAAGCTATTCGCGTTGGTATTGATACACATCTTTATAAATGCCCAATAGATTCAGACGAAGAAGAAATAGAGGCGATGATAGCTTGTTTGAATGAAGATGAACTAATCGACGCGATATATATAGAAACACCATTGCCAGACAAATACAACCAAGACCAAATACTCTCCAAAATAAAATCGAGTAAAGAGCTAAACTACTTGGTCGAGTCCGACACTGATCTGGAGATGAAGCAAGCAAAACTATTCAGAGGCTCTTTGGATAATTTTGTGGCAAGACAAAAAGAAGAATAGTGCCTGATCAAAAATGTAACTAACAAAAAACTAGGTGCCTTGGCCTAGTTTTTTTATGGTCTTGGTATTTACCTTCCTAACCAAGCAAATTAATTTTCATTTTATGTGACATTTTTATTTTTGATTGATCCCATACAATTTTTCATAAGCATCGCGATCGTCATCGGTCCAACCCCACCCGGCACAGGAGTGATGGCGCTACAATAATCTTCTACATCAGCAAAATCTACATCACCACAGAGCTTGCCGTCCGCATCTTTGTTCGTGCCCACATCTATGATTACTGCGCCCTTCTTGATCATGGATTTTTTGATTAATTTTGCTACGCCAACCGCGACAACCAGAATATCGGCTTGTCTGATTATCGCTCCCAAATCTTTTGTCTTGGAATGACAAATAGAAATAGTGGCCCCGGCATCGAGTAGCATCTGCGAAATTGGTTTGCCTACGATATTACTACGACCGACAATCACAGCGTGTTGACCCTCTATGTTGATGTCATATGCACGCAAAAGCGCCATGATGCCCGCGGGGGTGCAGGGGACCAGGCCAGGATGACCCGTGTATAATCTACCGATATTAAGGGGGTGAAAGCCATCTACGTCTTTTTCGGGGTTTATTGCGTTTAATATTTTTTCCTTGTCGATGTGTTTGGGGAGTGGCAACTGTATCAGTATGCCATTTATTTTGTTATCTGTGTTCAGTTTTTCGATTAGGTCTAGCAATTCGCTTTCAGTGGTGCTGGCGTCTAGATTAAATGAGTGTGATTCAATGCCCACAAACTCACAAGCTAGTTTTTTGTTTCGGACATATACACGCGACGCTGTGTCTTCACCAACGAGCACGACGGCGAGTCCTGGTTTTAGATTTTTTTCTTCAATTTCCTTTTTGATTTCAAGTTTTATTTGATCAGAAATTTTTTTTCCATCAATTATTATTGGCATGTATTTGTTTACCCTTGTTATTCTCGGCAGAAGCGAAGAATCTCGAGAGTAATACTAAAAATTAAGTTGCAACAGAAACAGAAATAAAGATTTAATTTTATTACGCTTTTTGCTTAGTTAAACACAAGATGACAAGTGAGATTAAAATAAGCCTACAATTTTTCCCTCATTATCTATATCAATTTCACTCGCAGCCGGATTCTTGGGTAATCCCGGCATAGTCATGATGTCTCCGGCGAGCGCGACCAAGAATCCCGCGCCTGCTGATAATTTTATTTCGCGAATATTGATTTCGAAGTCAGTGGGGGCGCCAAGCTTTTTTGGGTCATCGGAAAATGAATATTGGGTTTTTGCTATACAGATCGGGAGTTTGTCTTGTTTAAGTTTTATGATTTGCTCAATATTTTTCTTGGCTTTGGCCGAAAAGCTTACGGAGGAGGCGCGATATATTTCTTTGGCAATAGTAGTTATTTTGTTTTCAATACTGTCACTTGTGTCATACAAAACGCGAAAGTCAGATTTTTTACTATTGATTGTGGCCATGATTTTATTCGCCAAATCAATTCCACCATCACCACCGCGGGCCCAAACCTCGGACACGGCAAAATTGGCGCCAAGTTTTTCGCAATACTCTCTGACAAAATTAATTTCATCACTAGTGTCGTTACTAAAAGTATTTAGAGCAACAACAACGCCAACGCCAAATTTTTGTAAGTTTTCGATGTGTCTTTCAAGGTTGACAATGCCACGCTTCAGGGCTTCAGTCCGATTCTCATTTTCTGATTCTAAGCCGTTGTAGGCAAGGGCTCGAATAGTGGCTACCAAGACCAC
>JBBRXK010000135.1:0-2995 GCA_038248465.1 Patescibacteria group bacterium
CGACCTCATCATCGGCAAGGGGCCATCCGCGCGAACATTGCGCATCGATTTGCCACCGATTACCATAATCGGGGCCACTACCAAAGCAAGTCTCTTGTCTGCACCACTGCGCGACAGATTTGGCATGATATATCACCTCAATTTTTATGAACACGCTGATATTGAAAAAATAATCAGGCGCGCTGCCAATATTTTGAAAGTTGATATTGATGAAAAGTCTTGCGCGAAAATTTCGGCGCGTGCTCGTCGTACACCGCGTGTCGCAAATCGACTTCTGAAACGAGTTCGGGATTATTGCGATGTGAAGGGACTTGGCAAAATCGAAGAAAAATATTGTGAAGGGGCCTTTGAGATGCTCGAAGTTGATGAACTGGGGCTTGACTGGATAGATCGCAAAATACTAGAAATTATTATTGACAAATTTCAGGGTGGACCAGTGGGATTAAATACTATCGCCGCCGCCAGTGGTGAGGATATGTCAACCATTGAAGATGTTTACGAGCCATATCTCATGCGCCTTGGTTTTATAAATCGCAGTCCACGTGGTCGTATGGTGACTGATATTGCTTACAAGCACTTGCGTAGAGAAAAACCAGCTGGCCAAGACAAGCTAATATAAATTTTGTATGTCTATAAAATTATCGATTATTCTGTATCTATACTATGCCTTTTTGTTCATCTGGGGTCTTTTTAGTTTGGCCGCACTTTATCACATGTTCAAATATGGTTTTCGCAGTTTTGTAACAATTTTTTCCGTTATTTTGTACATAGTAATTTCAATAATAATTATCAATATTAGTTTTTTATTTATCACACAAGTTGACTGGAGTGCGGAGCTTTTTAATTTTGCTATTACTGGCTCTACGGATTTATTGTGGAAATAATTTTTTAGCAAGGGATTGTATTATTTTCTACCGCTGTTTTGCCCTTTGGGCATAAACTATCCAAGCATAAAACATATGTTATCAAAATATCGACTGCCAAACAAAATTGAAAATGAAGAAATTATCAAGGTTGTCCGCAAAGACTTCTTTATTATTTTTACTAAAATAATAATCTTTTTGTTTTCGTCTATCGTGCCACTGGGTTTTTACGCGGTCTTTTATGTGGTGCAAGCAGATTTATTTGTGGGCGGATTGCCTTCTACTCTTATTCTGCTTCTTGCGAGCGCCTATTATTTGTTTATTTGGCTTTTCTTTTTCTTTTCTTTTATTGATTATTACTTGGATATTTGGATCATCACCAATGAGCGAATTATTGATATTCGTCAAGATGGTTTTTTTTCAAGAACAATTTCTGAGCAGAAACTTTTCCGCATCCAGGATGTCACTAGTGAAGTTATCGGAATTGTGCCGACTATATTAAAATATGGCAATGTCCATGTCCAAACCGCTGGCGAGCAAGAACGTTTTCTTTTTGAACAAGTTCCAGATCCAGACGAGATACGCAACATGATTATTCGTTTGGTAGAAGAGAATCAAAAAAAACACAAAGGCGAGCCGCATGGCTAGCCTTTGTTTACGGTGCGATACGCATCAGGCCTAAAATTTTCTGACGCACAAAAATATTTTAGCTTTAGCTCTATATTCCGGGGAACATTTTTTTGATTTGATCAAATTTGGATGTTTTAGCCGAGTGTTTGATTTTTTCTTTGGCGCGTGAAGTTTTGACAAATTTTAACCAGTCCCTGTTTGGACTTTTTCGATTTTTGTCGGTGATTATTTCTACTTGATCACCGTTTTTTAATTCTTGGTCCAGGGGCGCCATTTTGTTATTGACTAGCGCACCCGTAGCCTTGTCGCCGATTTCGGAGTGAACCGTGTAGGCAAAATCAATCGGTGTTGATGATTCGGGCAGGTCAAAAACATCGCCCTTGGGTGAAAAGACAAAGATCCGATTGCGAAAAACGTCAAGCTTGATTTTGTTGATAAAATCGCTGGTGTTTTCGGAGTCCATCTGGATTTTGAGAATATCTTTTATCCAGGCTGGTTGTTGCTTGGCGTTGATGACACCGTCTTTGGCCTTGTAATGCCAATGGGCGGCGATACCGTAGAGTGATTCTTCGTGCATTTTTTTGGTACGAATCTGAAATTCCGTGGCCTTGTTGTCGGGACCAAAGACGGTGGTATGCAGACTGCGATAGCCATTTGGTTTGGGGACAGCGATATAGTCCTTGATGCGATCTGATTTCGGTTTCCAAAGCGTATGGATGATGCCCAATGTTTTGTAGCAGTCAGAAACGGAAGGGACAATGACGCGGAGAGCGAAGACATCGTAAATTTCATCAAACTTTCGATCTTTGAGTTGCATTTTTTTGTAAATACTGAAAAGGTGCTTGAAGCGATTTTCGATAACATAAACTATTTCTTCTTCTTTCAATTTTTGGCCAAGAATATTTTTTACACGTAAAGTATATTGATTACGTTCCAGTTTTTTTTCTACCTCATATTTGTATTCCAGTTTTTTGAACTCTTCGGGATAAAGATGCTTGAAACAAATATCCTCGAGTTGCCATTTCAATCGCCAGACACCCAAGAGGCCAGCGATGGGCGCGTATATTTCCATGGTTTCTTTGGCGATGCGCAGTCTTTTTTCTTTGGGTAGAGCGTCGAGGGTACGTAGATTGTGCAGACGATCACAAAACTTTATCAAAATAACTCGAAGATCTTGGGCCATTGCCAAAAACATCTTGCGCAGACTCTCACGGTATCTTTCCACCCCGCGGTATTTTATTTTGCTCAGTTTTGTGATTCCTTCCACGAGTCCTGCTACTTCTTTGCCAAAATTTTTTTCTACTTCATCGAGACCGTATTCGGTATCTTCGGGCACATCATGGAGTAGGCCGGCAACTATCGTGGGCAGATCTGCTTTGATTTGCACCAGCAAAAAAGCAGTATGCAAACTGTGCTGTATGTAGGGCTCACCAGTTTTGCGCTTTTGTTTTCCGTGCGCTTTGAGGGCAAAATCATAAGCCAATTTGACCATGTCGGTGTCA
>JBBRXK010000136.1:0-2965 GCA_038248465.1 Patescibacteria group bacterium
AATAAAAAGGGGGGTCCACAAAACGCTGTTTTGGAACCCTTTTTAATTTCGACTGTAAGGCCGGTCTTTATTATTCCTGTTCAATAATTAGTTTGTGCTGTAAAGTTAATTAAATATGGACAATAATTGGTACGCAAAAAAAATACCTGATGTTTTACAAAATCTTCACACAAGCGAGCACGGTTTGGATAAAGGTGAAGTTTTAAATCGTCTCAAAGAATATGGATACAACAAACTTCCGGAAGAGAAAGTTGACGGTTTGTTGGTAATTTTCTTGCATCAGTTTCAAAGCCCGTTGATTTATATTCTTTTAGTTGCAAGTGCAATTGTGTTTTTTATGGGAGAGATTGTAAATGGGGTAATTATTTTAGCAATTTTATTATTTAATGCTTTTGTTGGGACTATACAAGAAGGAAAGGCTCAGAACACTCTTTTGGCTTTAAAGAAATTTGTTGAGACAAAAGCAACTGTCCTTCGCGATGAGGAAGAATTTATTATTTCTGATACTGAAATAGTGCCTGGTGACATTATCCTGCTTTCCGAAGGAGAAAAGGTTCCAGCTGATGCTCGTATTATTTTTTCAAATAGTCTAAAGGTTGATGAGGCAGCTATGACTGGTGAATCAGTGCCAGTACAAAAAAATTCTGAGCTTTTAGAAACAAAAAATCTATCTACCGCCGATCAGAAAAACATGCTTTTCAAAGGTACTCATATTGTGTCAGGAAATGGTAAAGCTGTTGTTGTTGGGACTGGATTTAACACGGTTATTGGTAAAATAGCTAGAGAAATTTCAACGATTAACACTGAGACTCCACTAAAATCTAATATTCGTTATTTGTCTAGATTTATTATCATAACTGTTGCTGTCATTAGCTCATTTTTGTTTGTTGTCGGCATTCTTTCTGGAAAACCAATAATAGAAATGCTTGCGGTTGTTGTTTCGTTGGCCGTTTCTATTATTCCAGAAGGTTTACCTATTGTGGTCACCCTCATACTCGCAACTGGTGTATGGCGTATGAGTAAGAGGAATGTTTTGGTAAAAAAATTACAAGCTGTAGAAGCTCTTGGTCAGGCTCGTATAATTGCAGTTGATAAAACAGGAACAATCACCAAAAATGAGCTTGTTATTCAAAAGGTGTTTGTTGATGAAAATATGTTTGAGGTGGGTGGCATTGGCTATGAGCCTAAAGGGGAAATCAGATTAAACGGGAAACTGGTAGATGCCATTGATCAACCTAGGTTAGCTTTTGCCGGCAAAATTGCTTCATATTGTGCCAGCGCCAGAGTCATGTTTTCTGCTGAAGAAAAATTATGGCGTGTGGCAGGTGATCCAACCGAGGCGGCTATGCTTGTGTTTGCGCAAAAACTTGGGTTTCATAAAGATGAAATTGAGCAAGAAACACCTATGTTGGCTGAGATTCCGTTTGATTATAAACTTAAATATCATGCAGTTGTTCATGGCACTCTCAATAAAAAATTCTTGACCGTAGTTGGTGCTCCGGAGGTGATTTTAAAACTTTCTACAAAGATCTGGCATAACGGAGAAAATCATCATCTTGAAACAAAAAAAAGAGAAGAATTGGAAGCAGTTTTTGTTCGTATGTCACAAGAAGGGCTGCGTGTGATTGCTTTTGCTGAAACGTCAGATGTTCCAAGTAAACTTACCCCAGAAGCGGTCGGCAATCTTAATTTTGTCGGATTTTATGGGATGAAAGATGCATTGAGACTAGAAGTTGCTGAGGCTATGCAAAGGGCTACCTCGGCGGGCATCCGAGTGGTTATGATTACTGGTGATCATAAAATAACAGCGCAAGCTATTGCCAAGGAAGCTGGAATTTATCACGACGGAGACAACATACTCACAGGAGAAGATATTGATATTTTTTCAGAAAAAGAGCTTGCTGAGAAACTTGCTACAACCAGTGTTTTTGCTCGAGTAAATCCGGAGCATAAACTTGTTATTATAAAAGCGTTTCGTGCTCGAGGTGAGATCGTGGCTATGACTGGAGATGGAGTAAATGATGCGCCATCGCTCGTAGAAGCTGACCTCGGTGTAGCTATGGGTAGTATTGGTACTGAGGTTGCCAAAGAGGCAGCGGATATTGTCCTTTTAGATGATAATTTTGGCAGCATTATTTCGGCAGTTGAAGAGGGTCGAAATATTTATAAAACTATCAAGAAAGTTGTTTTATATCTTTTTTCGACGAGTCTTGGGGAAGTTCTCACCATCACCGGCGCACTATTTCTTGGTTTTCCTCTTCCTATTCTTGCTGCTCAAATCATCTGGCTCAATTTTGTAACAGATGGTTTTCTCGATGTTTCTCTTGCGATGGAACCAAAAGAGCGTGGATTACTTAGTGGTAACTTTGAAAGACCAAAGAAGTATCTTGTTGATAAATTGATGGCGAAACGGATGATTTTAATGGCACTGACTATGGCTATCGGAACTTTACTTCTTTTTAAAGGTAATTATGAAGCAGACATTACAAAAGCCTGGACTATATCGCTCACTCTTTTAGCAGCATTTCAATGGTTTAATGCTTGGAATTGTCGATCTGAAAATAGATCTATTTTCCAGATGAACCCATTTTCGAATAAATTTCTTGTTGGAGCAACGATCATAGTTGTCGCGCTTCAATTATTTGCTGTATATAACCCTTTTATGCAAAAGTTTTTGCACACATCTGCACTCGATCTTGCTGACTGGATGCTCATTATTCCGGTCGCGTTGTCTATTGTTTTGATTGAGGAGATACGAAAATTTTTTGAACGTAAACACAATGATAGAAAAGATAGAAAAACGGTTGCGGTATTATGATAAGTGGGAATTGATTTGCTTAGGTGCTTTATTTCAAAATTTTCTTTAAAACTAGTATCTCCCTTGCAAACCGTTTCCAAAATAAAAAGGGGTAGTTCACCGAATAAATAAATAGGTTTTTAGAAAAGCAGATGACCAAGACATTCT
>JBBRXK010000137.1:0-2921 GCA_038248465.1 Patescibacteria group bacterium
AGTCCTGCTGTGTGCGCAATATCGGCAAAAGTAAAAGCGCCAACTTCATCAGCAATGTCTTTGAATTTTTGCCACTCTATCTCCCGACTATAAGCACTGTAACCCGCAACTATCATTTTTGGTTTTTCACGCAAGGCAATTTCTCGAACCTCGTCCATATTGATTCGCCCGCTATTCTCGTCTACGCCATATTGAACAAAATCATACAAGATTCCCGAAAAATTTACCGGATGACCATGAGACAAATGACCACCGTGATCCAGTCGCAGGCCCAATACCTTGTCACCTGGCTTCAAAAATGCAAAATATACCGAGGCGTTTGCTGGAGATCCGGAAAGCGACTGTACATTGACGTGCTCAGCATCAAAAAGTTTTTTCGCTCGTTCTATTGCGATATTCTCTATTGTATCGATGCACTGATTTCCGCCGTAATATCTCTTGCCTGGATAACCCTCGCTGTATTTATTGGTTAGCACACTTGCCATAGCCTCAAGCACAGCGCGCGACACATAGTTTTCTGAGGCGATAAGCTCTATTTCATACGCCTGCCTCTCTTGCTCTTTCATTATTCCACTATATACGGCTGGGTCTTGACTCTTTAATTGATTGTACTCCATACTGTCTTCACTTAATAAAATTAAATGGAGCTAGGCATATTTCACCCAAGCTCTTATCAACATTTTAGCTTTTTGTGCGCTTATTGTCAAAATAATTTTTGTTTTTTTAATAGCTCGCTAAAATATTTATCACAAATTTTTAGACCAATGTTTATGAAAATGAAAAGCGATAATTTCAAGAATTATCGCTTTTATGATTTTGGAATATTTAATTAGCACCTAAGCTATTAGCCACTTTAGGCAATTAAATTATTTCAATCTCCCTTTGCCTTTTGGGTTATAATTATTAGCAACCTCTTCTCCGTCTAAATAGCCATCTTTATCTGTGTCCGGATTGTGTATATCGGTGCCCAATTTAACTTCTCTTTCATCGACTAATAAATCACCATCTGTATCAATACCTCTACTTGCTCCAGAATAGGTAATCGCTTGCATTATGTTCCACTCTTCAGTAGATTTTGGATTGTGCCTGTATATCTTTCTAAACGTGTCTATCCCTCTTTTTTCACTCTCCAATTTTCTGTTCTCTGCTTTTTGTCGAAGACCATATGCCATAACTGTTATAGCTGTTTCGTCTTTCTTGTCTTGCATGTCTGCGATCTTTTTGTATATTTTTTCGAATTGTGTCTTGGCCCTTTTTTCTGCCAACTCACTTTTTTTGTTTGGCCACCTACCATTAGCTATTTTTATTAAATCATTATAGTCGTCATCATTTTCCGGCCAATGACCAAAAGCCTCGTAGTATGATTTTAATACTGCCGATCGCTCGCCCTCCCCAAGTGCTTTTGTGTTATCATCTACCCCGTAGCTTAAAAATATTTTTATTGGCTCTCTTTGTTTCGTCCCGAGTTCTGCTTTATTTTCGATGCTAAAATTCAAAATATAAGCCGTAAAATCTCTATCTTCCTTGTCACTGCTAATACTTAGGTTCAGTTTTTTTCTAAAATACTCTCTGTTGTTGAGCGACACCATAATGGCATCATCGCTCATAACTTCGACATTTTCGCTTTTCTCTGCTGGCATTTTTTCTTCTGGAGAAACCACAGGGCTTATTTGATTATACTCCTTCAAATATATATCTTCTACCATGTCTTCCTTGTATAGCTCGCCGGAGAATTTTGAAATCCAGTATCTTTTTTCTCCAAAAATATTCCAAAGCTCATCAAAATTTCGATAGCTTGAACTTCTATTAACCAAATCACCCCGATCTATATTTTCTGCAGATACCTCCTTCAGGCTGTCGGCCGATAATCTGTTGGGGCTTATCGTGTATAGATTCAGGGAGTTTGCTCTTTTGTTAGTGTCGTCTTGGCTGAATGTTGAAATTTGTGAAACTCTCAAGGGATAAACGGCGTTTTGCGCTTGAAAACTAATCTTTATCGAGCCTAAGCTGCCTAGTAATCGTTGATTGTCTTCAGTAAACATTACCGTCACCTCATCTAATATATTTTCTCTAAGCTCAGAAATATCCTCCTCTTTAAGCCAGACAGCCAGCATACTTAAGGTTTCTCTGTCTATCTCGCTACTTATAGGTTGGCCAGAATATATAAAAATATCAGCAATTTTTAAAAAATGAGCATAATCATCTTCGCTAAACATGGCCACATACATGTCCGCAAATTTTTCTAGATAATTATTTTCATTGACACTAGCATCCACTTTTTTCATAGCGTCAATTATTAAGTCCTTTTTAATACCACTATTCAAATCGTATACCGCAGCCACTATTTTCTCTTTTATTCTGAATTCTATTTCTCTCTTCTTGTCTTCATCTGCTTTAAAATAGTTATCTTCAAAATACTTCTGAAATTTTTCATCACTACTGCTAATAATAGTATCAACTTTGTCATCGCCTAACGCAATCTTGCTAAACTCTTTTAAAGAAGAGAAAAGGGTTCGTATTTTATTGTAGTCCTTATTTTTTACTGCATTGATGATATAAGCAGAAATTTTTTCTACAAAATTAATTCTATTTACGGTTTTGTCTATTTGCGAAAACTTTGAAACCGCCCCATCAAAAACGGCCTCTGGATTTAACTTTACCAAGACAAAATACCAAGACTTATCTATGTATTCTTGCAATATCTTTTTGTTATCAGGACTTATGTTGTATTTATTTTTTTCAAACCAAGAGAAAAGCCCGTCTATCCCAGTGGCGCTAACAATACTAATATTATAAATACCAAGTTGCTCCTGACTGTAGACTATAACCCCGCCACTACTTCCCAAAGCATCGTTTTCATAATAGTCATAATAGTTGTTTGCAAGAGCCCCTAACTCAGAAAAAATTTTATTATCTACCGC
>JBBRXK010000138.1:0-2873 GCA_038248465.1 Patescibacteria group bacterium
ATTGGATTACGAATTCACAAATAAAACACGAATGCACGAATATTATTTTAGAATACAACGGAAAAGAATTTGTGCATTCGTGTTTTATTTGTGAATTCGTAATTCTATTATATACGAACAAATTACGAAAGTCAAGAACAACAAAAAAACCTGTAAAAAACAGGTTAATTTGTATATAAATGAAATTCTTAATTCTTAATTGAACCTCACTCACTACGAAGTGCGTCCACCGGGTCCAATTTGCTGGCCTTGAATGCTGGATAAAATCCGAAAAAAACACCAACAAAAACAGAAAAACCAACACCAATGAAAACGCCCCTAAAAGATGAAACCAAGGTGATGTATTGTGTAAGTGTGGTCTTATTGAAAATATAAATGAGACCTGTGCCGATGAGCACTCCCACAATCCCTCCAATTGCTGAAAGCACTGCTGATTCAAGTAAAAATTGGCTGAGAATATCTTTGCGCTTTCCACCGATTGCTTTAGCGATGCCAATTTCTTTGGTACGCTCAGACACAGTCGCAAACATCACGTTCATGATGCCAATACCCGATACCAGAAGTGTAATTGCCGCGATGGCTGTGAGTAGTAACGACATCATAGCAGCGGTGTTTTGAGCGGCACCAATCATGGAGCCGGCATCCATCACTCGAAAATCATCTTCTTGATCAACTTTGAGTTTATGTGTCTCCCGTAAAATCGCCTTGAGCTCCTCCGTGGCTACGGTCATATTTTCAACAGAATCTACTTCGGCGTTTATCATTATTCTTCCGCCAGAACCAAGAATACTTTCCTCAGCAACCGAAGATGGAATAATAATGGAATCGTCGGTGCGCAATGGACCCATGCTTGCTCCTTTTTCTTTCAAAACGCCCACGATTTCAAATTTTTTATTATTGATAGCAATCTCCTTGCCAATAATATTCGGGTCTGCAATATATAAATCGGTCACAACACCGCTACCAATCACTGCGACTTTCTTCTTGCTACTGATTTCGTCTTTGCCAAAACCAGCACCACTAGAAAATTCTAATTTGGAAATTTCAAAATATCCCTCTCCTGCTCCAACCACGGACTTGGAACTTCCTTGTGAACCATAAGCAATTTTAGCGTCTCCAGAAATGGATGATACCGCTGAGGCAATGTGCATACCTTTTTCTTTTAGAGTGGTGGCGTCTGCTGTTGTCAATTTTGAACTAGCAGTAGCGCCTCGCCCCATATTACTCATCACAATAATTGATTTAGCGCTAAGACCAGAAAACTGATCATTGACTGCTTTTTGCGCACCCTCGCCAATGGCAATTACTGCGATAACCGTAGACACGCCGATAATAATCCCAAGCATCGACAAAAAGCTTCGCGTTTTATTTGCAAATAAAGATTCAAGCGCCATTTTTATTATTTCCCAAGTCATATAGATAACAAATTATTGTAGCGAGTTTGTTTAAAAATTATAAAATTAATTCATTAAAAATTGTTTTTAAATTAAAAATTACAAATTAATAATTGTTTTTCAGCTTATAATCATGATCAATCACCTTGCCGTCTCGCAAATAAATAATTCGATCCGCAAATTTAGCAACCTCGGCGGTGTGGGTAACCATCAGCACAGTTCGCCCTTGTTGTTTGAAGCCTTTGAATATTTCCATTACTTCCATACCTGACTTTGAGTCAAGCGCGCCCGTCGGCTCATCGGCCAAAATTATTTCCGGATCATTGACTAGTGAGCGGCTAATCGCAACTCTTTGTTGTTGTCCCCCCGATAATTCAGTCGGCTTGTGTTCGATTCTGTCGCCTAGACCAACTGATTCAAGCAAGTCCTTGGCTTTTGTTTCTCTGGTTTTTCTATCCACGCCGGCATAAAGAGATGGCAAGGCTACGTTTTTTAGTGCGGAAAGGCGAGAAAGTAAATTGAATTGCTGAAATATAAAGCCCATTTTTTTATTGCGGATAAAAGCCAAAGTAAAATCATCGCGCACATCACCGATATTTTCTCCGCCCAAAAAATATCGCCCATCACTCAAGGGATGTAGACAACCGATAATATTGAGTAGTGTTGTTTTGCCGCCACCCGACTCGCCCATGATTGCCACAAACTCACCTTTCTTGATTTCCAAGTCAATGCCTTTGAGTACTGGTATCTCTTCGCCATTACTCAAATAATATGACTTTTTTACATTTTCTAATTTTATTTCAATCATAATATTACGAATGCACTGATTGATTACGAATTCACGAATCAATCACGAATGCACGAATTCTATTTTTTCAAGCTGTTGAAATATATTTATATAGTCGTGATTGATATGTTGTGTTCTGATCAAATTCTTTTCTAATTGTGGGAGTCTGCTCTGAATATTTTAGTAAATGATTTTATCACCAGCGTTTAGGCCGGAAATAATCTCAACCTCATTTCCATCAGTAAATCCCGTAATCACAGGGACCCATTCACCGTTAGCAAATTGAGCCGATGGTTTTCCCGAAACATTTCGAATAGCATCAACCGGCGCAATGAGAACATTTTTTGCTTCGCCCGTTACAAAATCGACTGATGCTGTCATGCCTTCACGTACTTTTGTGCTTCCGGTATTTTCAGTGTTTTCAAATAATACCCTGACTAGATAGGTTACAATTCCGTTGCTACTGGTTTTTGAGGTTAACGAAATAAAACTTATTTCTCCTTCGAATTGTGTGCCATCAAGAGCATCAAAAGTCGCCGCCGCCTTTTGTCCTACTGCCAATTTACTTATTTCCGCTTCTTCGATAGATGCTTCAATAAATAATGTGTTGTTATTAATAATCGAAGCCACCGGCTTGTTGTCGCTTTTAATAATAGTGTCCCCAGTTTTGTAATTCATCAGAGAAACCTCTC
>JBBRXK010000139.1:0-2857 GCA_038248465.1 Patescibacteria group bacterium
CATGCGCGATGTTTGCAAATGGTCCGCCGTGCATGATGGCTGGTGTATTTTCTAGGGTCTGGACTAGGTTTGGTTTGATGGCGTCTTTGAGTATTACCGCCATCGATCCTTCGGCTTTTAGATCGTGGGCTGTGACAACTTTGCCTTGAAAACTGTAGCCAATTATTATTTTTGCTAAACGATTTTTCAAGTCTTCCGCATCATCACTGAGACAAAGTATCGCCATAACTTCTGAAGCCACGGTGATATTGAATCCATCTTCTCTGGGTTGTCCGTGCAATTTGCCACCAAGACCAACCACCACATTTCGCAAACTACGATCATTCAAATCAAGACAACGTTTCCAGGAAATTTGTCTTGGATCAATTTGCAGTTCATTGCCTTGTTGAATATGATTGTCGACCAGAGCCGAGAGCAAGTTGTTGGCCGACGTAATTGCGTGCATGTCGCCCGTGAAATGCAGGTTGATGTCTTCCATCGGCACAACTTGCGCATATCCACCACCAGCTGCGCCACCCTTGATACCGAAAACTGGACCCATGCTGGGTTCGCGAATGACGATAATCGCTTTTTGGCCGATCTTCCACATCGCTTGCCCGAGTCCGACCATAGTCGTACTTTTGCCTTCGCCGGCTGGTGTTGGATTTATGGCTGTGACGAGCACGAGTTTGCCGTCGGCATTATTTTTGACCCTCTCCCAAAGATCGTCGTTTAGCTTTGCTTTGTAATTGCCATAAAGCTCCAGTTCGCTTTCTTCGATACCAATTTTATCGGCAATATTTTTTATTGTTTCCATTTTGGCCGCTTGCGCAATTTGAATATCACTTGGCATATTTTTATTAAAATTAGATATTAATGCTTTTATTTTAGCAAAAAAAAATGGGGAATTCAAGTTGGTTTGCGCAAGTAACGATGCTTTGCTACTATATGGGGGTGTGTGTTTGTGAAAAACATAAAAAAACTAAATGCAAAATATAAATTTAAAAAAACAACAAGCAACAGAATTGCTCAAACTTCATTGGGGCTATGACAGGTTTCGCGCTGGGCAAGAAAAAGTGATAGACAATATTTTGGCAGAGAAAAACACAGTTGTGATTATGCCCACCGGAGGAGGGAAGTCTCTTTGTTATCAATTGCCCGCCTTGGTCCTAGATGGAATCACAATCGTCGTTTCTCCTCTCATCGCTCTCATGAAGGATCAGGTAGATTCACTGGAGCGGATTGGGATACCGGCAACTTTTATAAATTCTTCAATTAGTTTGGATGAGACCAGAAAAAGAATTGAAGCGGTAAAAAATGCTAGCTACAAATTATTGTATATCGCCCCCGAGCGTTTCTATAATTATGATTTTTTGCTTAACTTATCAAAGATCAGGGTTTCTTTGTTTGCGATAGATGAGGCTCACTGTATCAGCCAATGGGGACACGACTTCCGGCCCAGCTATACTAGACTCAAGCAAGCTATAGAAAAGATCGGAAATCCCGTGGTTGTAGCGCTAACAGCAACAGCAACACCAGAAGTTCGCGAAGACATTATCGCACAGCTTGGTTTAATAAACCCAGAAAAAATCGTTACTGGTTTTGCCCGTGAAAATTTGCAATTTGCTGTAGCGCAAGCCAAAGAGGCGCAAAAACCACAACTTGTGATAGACGCTGTAAATAGTTTTACTAGTGGCACTGGCATTGTATATGTCAGTACCAGGTCTCGCGTTGATGAATTGACAAGGATACTTCTCGACAACAATATTGAAGCGGCTGGGTATCACGCCGGCATGGACGCCAGTGATCGCAAGTGGACACAAGATAATTTTATCAATAATAAAGTGCGAGTAATCGTCGCGACCAACGCTTTTGGCCTCGGGATTGATAAATCAGACGTGCGATTTGTAGTTCATTATGACATGCCTGGTACAGTAGAGGCCTACTATCAAGAGGCTGGTCGTGCGGGTCGCGATGGTAAAAACAGTCTCTGTCTACTGCTCTACAATTCACGCGACCGTTATCTACACGAATTTTTTATCAAAGGCGACAATCCGCCACCAGAAATAATTCGTGAGATTTACAATATCCTACTCAGTTACGAAAGCGATATAATCATGATAACCTACGCCGAAATTGCAGAAATGTTGCTTGGGAGCGTGCCAGAAATGGCCATTGGCACCAGCATAAAAATATTGGAAAAAGAGGGTTATATCAAAAAAAATAACGAGAAAGCCGGTAGCGCCTACCTAAAAGCATTGAAAGATATAAATTATATAAAAGACAGTTTTGGACCAAGATCTATGAAGCAAAGCGGAATATTTAAAACAATTAGTGAAAAGTATGGCGACGAGCTGACAAGTGGTTTTGATGTAAACATTGAGGCAGTGGCCGAGTTGGTTGGTGTCAAAAAGGATTCTTTGCTACGTTTGATCAGAAAACTGGCTAGCGAGAATTTACTTGAATACAAACCGCCATTCCGCGGTACAGAAATACGCATTCTAAAAAACGAAGACCCCAAAACCATCAAGGTTGATTCAGTACAATTAAAAGAAAAACTAAAGGATGCATATTCGAAACTCGACAAGATGGAGGAGTATATTTATGACTGGGAGTGCCGTCAAAAATTTATCTTGGATTATTTTGGCGAAAAGGACATCGTGGTATGCAAAAAATGTGATATTTGTTTGGGCGGAAGAACACAACAAAGAAAAGAACGGGGTAATTATCAAGAAAAAACTAATAATAAAAATAATAACAGAAAAAAACTTGCGGAGAGTGACTCAGGTTTTAGTGTAGTCAAAAACGCTAGTTCCCTCGGAACCAAACTGACTCAGCTAGAAACCATGGAAATGTATCAGAATGGTCATAGCTTAGC
>JBBRXK010000140.1:0-2815 GCA_038248465.1 Patescibacteria group bacterium
GAAAAAAAATGGGAGGGATACTCACGGATATTGCCAAGCTAAAAAAAAGAGAGGTGACCTATGGCGATCTAAAAAAATATGTTGCGCAGGGCTACAAACATAATTTGAACATGAGTTGGGAAAACAAGAAAAAAATGTTTGCTTGGGCCAAGACCAGAGCGGAAAAATATAATCCGAGCGAGAAAGAAGCTCAGGTTAGCCTTGGCACGAAGCCAAGTGCTAGTGATACACGGAGACAAGAAAGGCTAGTAGCTGTCCGAAATAGACTAAATGGTATGTCAAACCGAATTGATTCAAAGTCAGATAAGCTAGCCAGTGCCGATAGCCTCGGTGGCGATAATCCTTTGGGATCAAAAATAGCAAGCACGGGCTTGGTTCGAAATAATAATGCCAACTCACTAACCAAAGGATTTACCGGCCTAAACAATGGTCTGGGAGTGTCTGGCAATAACAATCCCATGGTGGGTGGACCGAGCGCCATCAAACCAATGCCATGACCAAGAAATCGTATGTTCTAATTTCAAAACAATGAATGTAAAAAAATCGAGAGCCGATCTTGATTTTTTTGTGGTCTATCAAATTTCTTTTTGAATCACGCAAATAATCATGAAAAATATGACAATTTCAGGCTATTGACAGAGTAAATATTTTATACATCAATTTACAGATTGATTTTTGACAAGCGGTGGTTTTAGGTCTAAAATTAAGCATATAAGTAAATATAAAAATGGTTACAAAAAAGACAAAAGAAGAGATAAAAGTTTTGCGTGCTGGTGGGAAAATTTTGGCACAGATTATGGATAGACTTTGTGCTATAGTAAAACCAGGCATAGGCACAGGAGAGCTTGAAGAGCTAGCTTGTCGTTTGATGGAAGAACAAGGAGGAAGGCCAGCGCAGAAAAATTTTAATATGTCTGATGGGCGAGTTTTTCCAACGGCGCTGATTACTTGTATTAATCACGAAGTTGTGCATGCGGCCGCCTTGCCCTCGCGCATTCTGAAAAATGGCGATATACTGAGCATAGATTTTGTCATGGAATATCCACTGCACAATGGTAAAAAAGAAATCCCAAAAGATTGGCCAATAAATCCACATTCAAAACTTGGCGGTTATTACACAGATATGTCGAGAACGATACCGGTGGGAAATATTTCTAGTGAGGTGGAAAAACTTTTGACTGTTACCAGAGAATCATTGAGTTTGGCGATTGCCGCTGTCAAGCCAGGCAATTGTTTGCGTGATATTGGTAAGGCCATCCAACCCTATGTTGAGTCGCATGGTTTTTCGGTAGTTAGAGATTTGGTGGGACATGGTGTCGGTTATAGTCTGCACGAAGACCCTATGGTGCCGAATTATATCATCGAAAGTGAAACGCATAATCTAGTGTTTGAGCCAGGGATGGTTTTTGCAATTGAGCCAATGATTGCCATGGGGGCATTCCGAGTGCGTGAAGATAAACATGGCTTTGCTTTTTATACCGCTGATCGTAAACCCAGTGCCCATTTTGAGCATAGTGTCGCTGTTACCGAGAAGTCTTGCGAAGTTCTTACCCGCTTGTAATGTGGGTAGATCATGATTTGCGCTTCGCTAGGTCAGGCTCGAAAATTTCTATTTCACAAAAAATTATTAAGTAAAAAATTATCGGCTATTTAGAATTAAACATAAAAAGGCTAAAAGATTTTGTATAGTTCAGAACGGAAATTCCGAGACTATAAAAAACAATAAATTGTAATAGAAAAATATGGGCAAGATAAAAACTTTTTTGGGTGTTGATTGGGGGACCAAGCGAATCGGTTTGGCTATTGGGGACAGCTCCACACGTCTAGCCAGTCCATTCAAGGTCGTTGGTGATTTGGAGGAAGTGCTGGATATTATAGAATATGAAGAAATAGATGAGATGGTGATCGGTAAACCCCTCAAAATGTATGACGCGGATGGTGAACTAGATAAAGACTATATAGTATTTGTTGATGAACTCGAGCGCGTAGTTGAAATTCCGATTATCAAAGTAGACGAACGTTTATCAAGTAAGCACGCGGATTCGCTCATTGGCGACAAAAAAACCAAAGCCGCGCGTGACTCTATCGCGGCCATGCTGATACTTCAATCATATCTGGATACTTTGAAGGAGGAAGATGACGGGAAATTTATGGAATAATGTGTCGATTATCGTTTGTTTTTAGCTTGTTATTAGTTCTGGCCTCGAGGCTCCTGCCTCTCGAAAAATTTTACTCGGGCTAAAGCCTGAAAAACCCGAGATAAATCTCGGTAGAATATTACCATCATCATGGAACAAACTTTTCCTACCAAAGCTATAGTCCTCGAGCGTCTAGCTTTTCGCGAACATGATTCTAGGATCTGTTTGTATAGTCTGGAATATGGCAAAATGGATCTAGTAGTGCGAGGGTCCAAACGACCCAAGTCCAAGTTGGCCGGTCACATCGAGCCAATCAGCGAGGCCAATTTTATGGTTGTAAAAGGCAAGCAGTTTGATTATGCTGGCTCGGCCATTTGCCTGAACTCTTTTTCTCTCCTCAAAGACAATTACGATTTACTTGTAGAGAGTGGCAAGGCGATTAAATTTTTTAAAAAAGTTATCGAGCCAGGGGTAGCGGATTCTACACTTTACGAATTATTAAACCAATATCTGCTAGCTGTAAATCAAAAAAACATCAGCGAAAATATGGGAATTTTATATTACCATATTTTTATTTTAAAATTTATTTCCGAGCTCGGTTATCAACCCGAGCTAGCAACTTGTACGCTTTGTTCAAGTTCGAACGAGGCAAGCGATTATTTTTTTAATTATGCCTC
>JBBRXK010000141.1:0-2793 GCA_038248465.1 Patescibacteria group bacterium
CCCCTCTCTTACACACTTTACAGTTGCCTTGGGTTTCAAAAAAACCCAAGGCTTTTTCTTTTATAAAAATTATTTAAAGAGTGGAACTAAGCGGAAATACTTTTCAGTATTTCCGCCTTTTTGAATCAAAATCTTCCGTTATCAGTCTTGCTCGCTAATTGCTCATATACCTCATCATCGGTCGGTGGCCTTGGCCAATTTATTGTCGCTGTGAAGTAATTATGGCCGACTCGCAAAAGCCAATGTGATTTATCTTAATATAATTCTAGCTTAAAAAAATAAGATTGACAATAAGGCTTACTTTGTGATGTCTCTAATCATTGACGAATAATCCAATGTTGAAAAAAGAAAATCCTAATTGGGTTTTTTATGGTCAAAGAATTTCAAAATAGAAGTTCCTTGACCATAAAAAAAGCGTCAACCGATGTATCGGTTAACGCTATTAAGATTTTTATTTATATTTCCCGAACTGACAGAATTTAAATCCTGCATCGGGTACGAATTCCAGATTTTTGATTAATGTAAAATATTTATTATAATAATCAAGAATGGCTATGCCACTAGCACTTACGTGAAATATGTTTTTTGTACCATCTGAATTTTCTAAGTAAGACAACGGAATTGAACTTTCGCCAAAACCGATGGTGTCATAATCAAGAAACTGGTCTTTGAAATTCAGCTGGACGACATAGGCATTGCCGAAAGCGTCAGAAAATAATTCTTTACTCTCAACTTCGCCATCATCATTAACTATCCTTAAATAACTTCTGGCCTTTAAAGTGTTACCATAGTCACCCAGAAAGCGACAGCTAAGAAGCTGTCCATTAGTATCATGGTCGACCATGTATGAATAACCGTCAAGTTCGACTAAAAATATGCCACTTCCATCTGGATAGATAAAATCATCTACCGGTCTTACCGTGCCAATTAGATTTCCTTTGCTATCGTAAAACTTGTAAGGGCCGTAAAAAGTACCATTACAAGTAATCTTAAAATTTTCATCAATGTCAACGTATCGGAATTGATATGTTGCCTGGTTAATTGCAAAAAGCTTTCTTGTTTTGTTGGAAAGCTCTACAATACGAATCACTGACCAGCTTTTCTTCAGTTGTATTTTTTCCTCTCTTATAACCGTGCCATTGTCGTCAATGAATTTGATGATATTCAGTCCGTCTGTATTACATTCAATAATATACTTTGATGTTGACAATGGACTCGGACTGGGTGTTGGTGTTGGAAAAGGCCAAGGAATGGGCATTGGCGTAGGTGTTGGCGTAGGACTGGGTGTCGGTATCGGTGTTGGTGTTGGAATAGGCGTTGGCGTAGGACTGGGTGTCGGTATCGGTGTTGGTGTTGGAATAGGCGTTGGCGTAGGTGTTATTGAATTTGTAACAGAAAAAGTACCAGTAGCCGAATTAACTTGAGTATAATCCTTGCCATTGAAAAAGAAAAACTTGTATATGTGCGTTCCCTGATCGGGTTTAACTTTATAAACGACCAGGGTGTCGTTATACATATTTTCTAGTGTTGGTGAAAATGATTTCGGTTCCAGCTCCAAAGTTGTTCCACTTGTAGTATTGGTAATAGTAAGTTTTATAATCGTGATATCAAAAAAATCAAAAAGTCCATAAACATTAACTTCTTCGCCAAAGTTAAAATTGTTTTTAATATTAGTAGGTTTTTCATTTACTATCGATAAGCAAGTACCACTACCATCTTCATGAAAAATAAATGAATTATAGCCATATGCCTTAAACTTACCATTAGCCTGGGGAATAGCCTCAAAGCTATTCCCGACTTTTGCATATATTTGGTAGATATAGTCACCCCCGAATACAGTTATATTTTTCCAAACCAAGGCATTATACCATGGTTCAGCGTCTGGTAATAATGTAAGCTCATAATCGTTCGACCAATAAGGTATGTCAGACAAACAATATGTAACTACTATTTTTAATGTTGTTGCACTGTACACATCAAGGTTAGTGAAGATTATAATATCTTCACTAAGTGAAAAATCAGTTCTAATATCGGTTGCTGTTTTATTAAGGACTGAGCCGCAAGTTCCAGTTGGACCGATATATTTAAAGGTCGGTGCTGCGATAGCAAGGTCTGAAAAAGTGAGCATGGTAATAGCTAATAATACTACTAAAATTAAACAATTTTTTTTCATTATTTCTCCTCCTTTATTTGATTGTAAAGAGCCGTTAGAATTATTTAAATATCGTAAGCTACATTTAAGCATAATTATTAAAAAATGTCAATGATTGTACCCTCTACGTGTACCCTATATTCACTAGTGTCTGATTAAAATCCCCCCAAAAATAGAAAAAGCCCTTAATTTAAGGTATGATATAGGTGAAAAATGCATATCTAACTTAAATTAACAGGCTACTCCTAACCACTATTAGTGCCCTTTGGGCAAAGTACCCTCGGGTATAATCTGCGCATTAAAAGTTTGCCGGTCCCGCTGCAATAAAAGTCGTAAAATTAAATTTCAAATCCTGAATCTCTTCGTCCAAAAATTCCAAACCATAGAGCTCGGCGCAGATGCGGGGAGCGATGACGGCAGTGTCGGACGGCAAGACGCCTGCGCCAAGATCCTTGGCGGCGCTGGCCGTGTCGGTATATTCCAAAAGTTCCGTATCTGGCCACTTGCGTTTGAGATACATCCGGCACTGGCGTAGGGCCTGTGGATGCGAGGCGATTCTTTTGATGTCGCTCTTCTTGGCACTGGTCAGAGCGTGGAGATAGTGTTTGACATCGATCTCAAATAAATTTTAAATCGTAAAA
>JBBRXK010000142.1:0-2739 GCA_038248465.1 Patescibacteria group bacterium
CTGATTATTTTTTCTTTCATATTATTAGTATTCTTATTTATGCAAGTTAAACCTGAAGGATAAAAACAGTGATCGGGTTTGTTCGCCATAGCTTCTGCGAAGGTGGAAATACGTAGACTAAAATTTCTTGACCATAAATTATTTTCAAATACTAGTGTTTGGCTTCAGTAAGCGACAATTTTTTGCCAGTTAGACGGACAAAAAGCCGATTAAACTAAGCAATAATAATTAGTATCTTTTTCATAATAATATTATAGCATATATTGAATAAAGCGATAGATTCTGGAATGTATCTGAAAAATGTTAGGAATAATTAAGAGTTTAAAAAACTGCTAGTATATTTTAACTTATAGTCAAGGAATTTTCCAAGATGACGAAAATAAAAAAAGGGAAGCTCATTGCTTCCCTAATTAAATTATTTGTAAAGATTTTTTGCCGTTATATATTCTTCAACTGCCCTTGAAACCAGATGTTTAAAGGGTTTTTTATACTTAATATTATTTCTGATCATCGTTGATGATCCAAATACGTCATTAACAAAAAGCATTTCCGATTTAGGTGGTATATCGGCTGGATCAATGTCGTAGCCAGGTCGTTCCAGAATAAAGAAATTTAGATTTTGCCAAATTTCATTTCCATGATCCCAAATTCGGTGGATTTCCGATTCTTTTTTGGCGCCACCGGTGATGATATCTCCGCCAACTACGTGCCAGATTTTCTTGTTGGGACATAAAACTTGGTAATGTTGGTCCAGTATATAGGTTGGAGTGTAGGTGTTGTTATCAATATCAGAACAATCAATTATGACATTTTCAAATCCTTTCAAATCAAGCAGTAGCATTTTTTTTCTATGCTCCTGAAGAATTATGTTAGTCGACGCTTTGTCTGGTCGTTTACCACAAAGGACTACGATAACTTTTTCAAAATGCCCGAGTAAGAGCCTTATGATATTGCGATGATGAATGGCAATCGGATTAAAGCTTCCGCCATAAATAGCGATACGGCCATTTTTCTTTTTAGTAGAAAGCAGAAGCTTTTTTAGGTATTCGTAATGACTCGTGAAATGGCTTTCGAGCATTGATTCCCGGTAGTCATTGCCAAACGAACGCTTGCTGACAATGAGGATGGGCGGGCTTTGGACTCGTTTAAAACAAGCAGTATGCAAACGTTTCCATTGCAGCTCAAGGTCATTAACAAAATCCTCCGCACTGGGAAAAAGTTTTTGCAGGCTTTCGGGAGCCAAGATCATTTCTTTTTCAAGTTCTCCGCCTATATATTTTTCCAATAGCCACTCTGGGTTGCGGCGGAACTCGATGAAGGCCCGGACCAGCTCGTCGTGATAGCCGCGCCGGGAAAGATGACCATAGTCAAAGGGATCTTTCTGATTTTTTTGGTTTTCGGCGCTAGGGGCGATGGAGAAACAGGATTTTGGTATGGCTTGAGATTTGAAAATCACCCGATTTAGGTAATGGCTTAGTTGGTAAACCTCTCGCTTGACCAAATCGCCCAAGGGGCACATAAAACCGGCAATGTCACCATAGATTGTGCCATAACCAAAGGCTATTTCCACTTTGTTGCTATTGCAGACATAGACCCCTCCCAGAGCCTGGGCTTTAGCGGCCAAAATTTCCATGCGTGACCTGGCTTGGATGTTTTCAAAGGCTAGTGTGTCCGGTTTGACCCTTGTGGCCGTGGCAATTGCATCGACAATCGTTGTGATTGGAATCACTTCGCTTTTGACGCCGAAATTGAGTACTAGTTTTTTGAAATTTGTCAGGGACTTTTTACTTGAAAATGGTCCAGGCAGGTAGTAAGCAAAAACATTTTCTTGACCCAAAGCATTGACATGGAGAGCCAGAGACAAGGCGGAATCAATTCCACCGCTAACGCCAATATGTACTTTTCGCATGTGGACTGTCAGAGTCTGGTAGGCCTCGATGATGCCGTAGGTCACAGCCTGATACAATTCTTTTGTGTCATCTTCGTCTGGTTTTTGTATTTCTTTCATCCCTTCGTAAAATTCATAAATGAAAGTGCCCTGGGCATAGGGGGGAGTTTTGGCGACAATATTGCCCTTGGTATTGTAGATTGTGGAATCGCCGTCAAAAACAACCAGATTTTTACCAGTGTTTTGCAAGCCAGTATGATTGGCATAAACAAGCGGTACTTGGCAGGTCTTTAGCAGTTCATTGATAACCGAATGTCGTTTGCGATTTTTTTGCCAGGTGCGGGGTGAAGCAGAAACGCTGACCAAAAGGTCGGCTCCGTTTTCAACCAGGCTCTTGGCTGGTTTAAAGACATAGTCTTTGTCCCAGATGTCTTCACAAATCAACAGTCCGATTTTTACGATGCCGTTTTTTATCTGAAACGGAATCGGCACCAGAAAATCATGGATACTGTCTGTTGGGTCGCCTTTTGTTCCTTTTGAAGTGCGGTAGAGTTCGTTTTCTTCGTCTCGTACTTGGCGCAAAGAATAGAAATGGCGGGCGTCATCAAAAATACGATATTTGGGTAAAAGTGATTTGATGCTGTGTCCAATCCAATTCCCGTTTTGGGCAAAAAGGATGGTGTTATATTTTTGGATCCGACCATCTTCGCCGACCTTTTCTGGATCAGCCGTAACGCTACCAAAAATTAAACCCAGTTTTTTTCCAATAGTCGCTTTTTTAACTTGGCAGTTCCAATTGATTGTGTCCTGGATGAAGGCTTCATCCTCAAACAGGTCACCAATCAGATAAC
>JBBRXK010000143.1:0-2727 GCA_038248465.1 Patescibacteria group bacterium
AACCCCCAGTCCGAAACCCGCCCGCATTCCTCCCCAGACCCCTCCTGCGGGCGGGAAATCAGCCGAGGCAGGGCGAATCCAAAACCCCAGACAAATTGTTTCGCCCTGCCGAGTCCGCATTAGTATTTTTAATCATTCGGATTTTGCTCGAAATACATTCGAACTTTGTCCAATACACACCGCACAAAAAAAGGGACGCCAAAAGGGTTCTCGGCCCAAGGCCGACCAGCCTCGGGCTTGATTCCCTCACTCTCCGCACAACCAGAAATTCCCAGGGGGGAATTTTTTGTTATGTAGTAAACTTTGGAGTTCTTGCCAAAAAAATGTTATAATAATGGTAACATAAAAAAATAATTATGGATCTAGATAAAAAATATAAAGAATATAAGGGATTGAGTAGCGAAGAAGTGAGTCAATTGATTCATCAATATGGTGAAAATAGCATCAAGCTCAAAAAAAGAATTGGGCCGATTCTTTCATTTCTAGAAAAAGTAATGAACCCACTCATGATACTTATGGTGGGCATCTCCATAGTTTCCTTTGCGGTGGGGCAGAGGACCAGTGCCATGTTTGTGATAGCTATGGTTATATTATCCGCATTTTTGGATTTTTTAAATTCGTATCGCTCAGGAAAAGCCGTGGAGAAACTCTCGGCAAGAGTGTCTAGCAAGACCACGGCGATTCGGAGTGGCGAAAAGCAAGAAATCGAAACCCGCTATGTTGTACCAGGCGATATTCTTTTTCTTTCAGCCGGCAATGTTATACCAGCTGATGGACAAGTTTTGGCTAGTGATGATTTTTTTGTTAATCAATCTTCTCTTACGGGCGAATCAATACCGGTGGAAAAGATTTCAATCAAAGATCAAGGAACCAGAGAACCAATAGAGGATGATGCCAAAATATTTATGGGTACTAGTGTGGTCAGTGGTTTTGCCATCGTTTTGGTAGAGAAAACCGGACTATCAACTCAGTTTGGCAAAATTGCCGAAGACCTCAACAAAGCTGAACCGCGCACCAATTTCGAAGTAGCCATTACCAAATTTAGTTATTTTATAATGAAGTTGGTTTTTTTTATGGCTGGTTTTGTGATGATAGTGTATCTTTTTAAAAACTCCGATCATTTGAACAGGAGCATAATACTTGAGGCCATAACTTTTGCGCTAGCTATTACTATCGGGGTTACGCCAGACATGTTGCCGGCCATCATTACCGTTTCACTTAGTCGGGGCTCAATGAAGATGGCCAAAAAAGAGGTAATAGTAAAACATCTTACGGCCATAGAAAATTTTGGCTCGATGGATGTGCTGTGTACCGACAAAACCGGCACACTTACACAAGACCAGATCACCTTGGTCAAGTATATCGATTACAAGGGAGTGGATTCCAAAAAAGTATTGGAGCTCGGACATCTCTCGAGTCATTTTCACACCGGAGTAAACAATCCGCTAGACGCGGCGATAAACGATTTTAAAGATATCGATGTAGCTCATTACAAAAAGATCGATGAGATTCCCTATGATTTTACGCGTCGTCGTTCTTCAATGGTAGTATCAAGTGGTGGTAAAAGATTTTTGATTACCAAAGGCGCGCCCGAAGACGTACTCAAAGTTTGCACTAGTTTTGAATTAAACGGTCGCCAAAGCAAAACCGTAGCCACGCAAGAAATTATTTCTAAACAGTTTAATGATTTGAGTGGGGAGGGTTTCCGGGTTCTCGGTCTTGCCTACAAAGAAATTCCTGATGATACCAACACTTCTTACGACCGGAAAACAGAAATGGATATGGTCTTTGTGGGATTTTTGGCTTTTCTGGATCCGCCAAAAGAAGGAGTGTCAGAAACAATTGCACAACTCGCTGAGCTTGGAATCAGTATAAAAATTTTGACTGGTGACAACGACTTGTTGGCGCAGAAAATTTGTCGTGATATTGGTATCACTATTAGCGGAGTCCTAAGCGGCGCGCAAATAGAAAAAATGGATGATCTTGAACTTATGTCGGCAGTCAAAACAACCAATATTTTTGCGCGCATTAATCCATTACAGAAAGAAAGGATAATTTTAATCCTCAAGAAAAATGGCCAAGCCGTGGGCTATCTGGGTGACGGCATCAACGATGCGCCAGCGCTCAAAGCGGCTGATGTGGGCATTTCGGTAGAAAACGCCGTAGACATTGCCAAGGACACAGCCGATATAATTCTAGTTAAGAAGAGTCTTGAGTCACTTCGTGAGGGCGTGATTGAGGGACGAAAAACATTTCACAATACTTTGAAATATGTTTTGATGGGTTTATCTTCAAATTTTGGTAATATGTTTTCGATGATGGGGGCAGTTACCTTTTTGCCATTTTTACCAATGATGCCGGCGCAAATACTTCTTAATAATTTTATTTATGATTCATCGCAGTTTGCCCTGCCGACTGACGAAGTGGACGAAGAAGACTTAAAACAACCAGCCCACTGGGATCTAAAATTTATTCGCAGATATATGTTAGTGTTTGGACTAATATCTTCGGCTTTTGATTTCCTTACTTTTTTTCTATTGTATTTTTATTTCCATCTAGGTGAGCACCAGTTTCAAACGGGTTGGTTTATAGAATCTATTGTCACCCAAACTCTTGTTATTTATGTTATTAGAACTCGTAAGATCCCATTTTTACAAAGTAGTCCTAGTCGCTTGCTGTTTTTTAATACACTGGGAGTTGTTTTATTGGCGTCTATTCTACCGTTTA
>JBBRXK010000144.1:0-2722 GCA_038248465.1 Patescibacteria group bacterium
GTCGTCAGCCTTAGCTTCCCCTTAGCACTTAATGCGGTACTGCAAAGACTCTACACTTATTTGGATTCGGTATTACTTTCAACATTGGCGGGGGACAAATATGTTGGCTTGTATCAGATTTCTTTCAAGACTATTTTTGCTTTGCAATTCTTGCCCTTAGCTTTTATGGCCAGTCTTTATCCCGCATTTTCGCTTTACTACAAAGAAAACCGCGCACAGTTGTCGATTAGTTTTGAGCGAGCGATCAATTATTTACTGATAATATCCATACCAATTTCTCTTGGCACCTTCGCACTGGCAGACAAGATATTCTTGATCTTCAAACCTGAATATCTAGAAGGTGCTTGGTCATTTCGAATCATAATGCTTTCGCTGGTTTTTATTTTTATCAATTATCCGATTGGTGCTTTACTCAATGCCTGTGATCGACAAAAGACAAACTCCATAAACATGGCAATTGTCCTGGTAGCTAGTGTAGCTCTAAATATCTATTTGATTCCGCAATACCAGACACTGGGCGCGAGCATTACCGTGCTTGTTACCAATGTTCTTATGTTTGTTTTGGGTACAATCACTATTTGGAAGATGATCGCAATACGTAAAATGAAAATATTGCTAATGTTTGTGAGGGTTGTAACAGCCGGTATGATTATGGCTTTGGCCGTATTTGTTATGAAGGAGAAAATTGGTGTATTTATTAATATTGCGATATCAGCTATAATATATGTAGCGGCTATTTTTGTGCTTGGCGCATTTAGTAAGAACGATTTACAGAGTGTTATGAAATCATTTAAAAAAACATGAAAACATTATTATTTACATTAGAATATCCGCCCTTCAAGGGTGGTGTCGCCAATGTTTATGGCAATATTGAGAGATATTGGTCTCGTTTTGCGGCGGTTGATATGGGTCTAAGTACAGATGACAACGATACGAAGTTGCGCGTACTTCACAACAACGATGGTGCCTTGCTCAGTAAATGGCTATGGCCGAGATGGTTACCAGCAGTTGGAGTATTGAAACGTTCAGTCGCGCGACAAGGGATTGAACATATTATTGTTGGGAATATTTTACCACTTGGTACAGTGGCATATCGGCATTTCAAAAAAACAGGTGTTCCGTATACAGTTTTTTTGCATGGCATGGATTTGGCATTAGCCATGAAACCAGGACGAAAACAGCTTATTGCAAAAATGATTCTAGACAATGCCAAAAATATAATTTGTGGCAACGAGTTTACAGCTAGTATGGTTGTTGGTTTTATGGGCGATTTGATCAAGGCGAAGCTACACGTAGTGCATCCGGGGGTCAATCCAGAGTTTCCGGTGAATGAAAAAGTTTTAGAAGAAATAAAAACAAAATATAATTTGGTAAATAAGACTGTGCTTCTCAGTATCGGACGACTGGTGAAGCGTAAGGGATTTGAAAATGTAATCAAGGCTTTGCCCGAGGTGATAAAAAATTATCCCGATTTGCATTATTTTGTTTCTGGTGACGGACCAGAGAAAATGAATATACTAGATTATTCCATGAAAAACAAAAACATTACTTTGCTTGGTCGCTTGAGCGATGAGGAAAAAAATGCCTGGCTGGCAGCAAGTGATATTTTTATAATGCCGTCATACGCAGAGGGTGAAGATTTTGAAGGGTTTGGAATTGTTTTTTTAGAAGCAAATATCGCCGGTAAGGCCGTTATTGGTGGTCGTTCGGGTGGAGTTCCAGAAGCAATTGACGATGGTGTTTCTGGTCTTTTGGTTGATCCACATAGTATAGAAGATATTGCCAAGGCGATAATCAGATTGACAGGCGACCCCGCACTGAGACAAAAACTAGGTAGCCAAGGCCATGCTCGGGCCCTAGAGTGGTTCAATTGGGAGAGACAAGTTGGGCGAATTTATAAAATCGTAAACTCATAATTGATTACGAATACACGTAAATTACGAATTCACGAATATATCACGAATGCACGAATATTATGTTAAAAAGTCTCAAAATAGAATTCGTGCATTCGTAATAAACATTAAAATGATAAGCATAATAATTCCAGTCTACAATCAGTCAATCAAGTTGAGCAAGTGCCTCGCTAGTATCGAGAAGCAGACTTATGATAATTTTGAAATAATTATTGTCAATGACAAGTCAACCCATCGACTCAATTGGGTGATCGAGAAATACAAGCGAGTCTTTGGTGTTAGACTTGAAGTTTTGCACAATCTCACAAATCACGGTGCACCTTACACCAGAAACAAAGGCTTTAGAAAATCAAGGGGCGAGTTTGTGATATTTTGTGATGCGGATGTGGAAATGAAAGAGAACATGCTCGAAGCACTTTATGCTGAAATTCAGAAACATCCAGATATTTCATATGTCTATTCTTCACACAAGTTTGGTTTTAAGAAATTTGAAAAATTGGAATTCAGTGAAGAAAGATTGCGCACCATGCCATTTATTCATACGACCGCACTTATCAGAAGAAAAGATTTTCCCGAAAAAGGATTCGATGAATCACTAAAGCGATTGCAGGATTGGGATTTGTGGCTCACTATGCTCGAGGCAGAGCACAAAGGAGTGTGGATCAATCAGCTTTTATTTAGTGTCGAGTCTGGAGGTACCATGAGTGGCTGGATACCTTCGTTTTTTTACAAGTTCTTTCCGTTTTTTCCAAGTGTTTATAAGTAAAAAAGGGCGGTTGAGGTGATTAAAGGGAAAAACGGGCTTACAA
>JBBRXK010000145.1:0-2674 GCA_038248465.1 Patescibacteria group bacterium
TGATGAACTTGCAATCGCCAATTGGATTACAATACTTCCGAGTGAAACGATATATTTTAAAGAAGGAGAAAACTCGGCCTATTTTAGTTTTAAAATCAAAGTTCCGCCCGACGCCAACAATGGCGAGTACCTGGGGAAATTATATTTTGCCATCACTCCGGCCAAGGCGGTTACTGGTGTTGGCATCGCGCTGGGTGCTAGAGCGGATGTGGACATAAAAATAAGCGGAGGACGGGAAGTGATCAAGGTAGCTTCGCCAAGTGATATTGCTTTGGCGACTAACGCCTTGGTAGATAGATTGCAGGGCCTGTTTATTATGCGTGTTGCGTCAAACGGTCAGATATATTATTTGCACCCGCAAGAAAAAAAGATGTATTATCTAGGATCCTCGTCTGATTTTCAAAGTCTAATTAAAATGGCGGGTCGCAATATCGCGAATAACCTCTTAAATAAAATCCCACTTGATTTAAGTCGCTTAAGTGGCATCGATAGCGATGGCGACGAGTTACCCGATGCTTGGGAGTTGGCGATCGGCACTGATCCGCAAAAAAAAGATACAGACAAGGATGGTTTTAGTGATCTAGACGAACTAAAGGGTAATTTTTCCCCACTCAAAAAAGATACAAAATTAGAATACGATCAAGCGGTGACTAGTAGCCTCCTAGGGTTTTTGTTAATCCAGAACGAGGGGAGTGGACAGCTTTGGTACCCCGACCCCAAAACTGAGAAACGAGTTTTACTTGATACTAGCAATAGTTTTTTGAATACAATCAAACAATATTCCCTTGGTATTTCGGAAGATAATTTTCAGAAGTTGTTAAAATAAGGAGCGCGCGCACCTTGAAAAGTACCAATTAATCTGCTATAATTAAAGCATATGAAATTTAGACAAACCCTATTCTGGGACACCGACCCCAAGACAATTGATACCAAAAAAAATGCTCAATACATTATTGAGCGCGTTCTGGATTTTGGCAACGACAAAGAAGTTCGCTGGCTTTGGAGTTTTTATGACAAGAGTTTACTTAAAAAAGTCGTTAATAAATCGAGATGTTTAAGACCAAGAACAAAAGCTTTATGGCAACTAATGCTAAAGACAAAATGATATTCCGTTTTGAAACTTTACCGAGGGCCACAAAAAAAGCTCTAGACTTTTTGTCATCGCAAAAATGGTTGGGAAATTCGAATTGGTATTTAGCCGGTGGCACGGCATTGGCGCTTAGCACTGGACTTAGAAAGTCTGTTGATTTAGATTTTTTCACGCCTGTTCCAAAATTTACCACCGAAAGCGTTATGGTTAATTTTAATAAAGATGTAAATTGGGAAACCACCTTTGAGGAGCCAAATACTTTGTATGGCTCCTTGTATAAAGCAAAAGTAAGTTTTATAGCCTATCCTTTTTTTGTACCGAAGCAAAAAATGTTAAATTACGGTAATGTAAAAATATTGCAAGCACTTGATATTGCCGTGATGAAAATAATTGCCATTTCGCAAAGAGGACGCAAGCGAGATTTTTTTGATTTATATTGGTGTGCAAAAAACATTGAGCCACTTGAGAGCTTGATTAAAAGATTAAAAGTCCAATATCCATCAGTAGCCCATGATTATCACCATATTTTAAAAAGTTTAACATATTTTGATGACGCCGAAAGTGATCCAGCGCCAGTTTTAAATCTTGATGTTTCTTGGAGCGAAGTGAAGAAATATTTTCAAAAAGAAGTACCTCAAATAGTAAAAAAATTGATAAAATTGCGTCTATCATAGTGGATTATTATCCATATTGTGTCGAGAAAAAAGCTATCTTGCAAAAAAAATACCCCTGTGTTATAGTATTTAAAGTAAAAATAAATCCTTAGGGAAAGGATTTTTATTTTTAAAAAAGTGAATTGTAAATTTTGGGTCGATACTAAAGCGGTCAACTAGGGCAGACTGTAAATCTGCTGGCTTTGCCTTCGCATGTTCGAATCATGCTCGGCCCACACGCAAACTAAAATCGCCAGAAATGGCGATTTTTGTTATACTTAAGTTAGGTTATAATAATTTAATAAAAAATATGAAGGCAAAAGAAATATATCAAAAACTGGAAAAGGATTTTCATTTGGATCAATGTAGTGATGATTGGAGTCAAATGGATTTTAACGAATATATTTGTGATAATTTCAAGGAACGTTACATGGGACTGGTTTTGGATAATGCCGAGGAGATCGAAAAAGTATATACGGCAGTTTTTCCTAGCGATAAGGCGTTGAAAGAGATCCTGGATAAAGGTGAAAAGAATTTATTGATTTTTACTCATCATCCATCAACTTGGGATACCACAGTTGATGGGTTTCCTTTTAAGGATATGAGTAAGGATTTGCTTATAAAATTAAAAGAGAAAAATATTTCTTTATATTGTTTGCATGTTCCATTGGACGCAAACGGGGATTTTTCTACTACTATTAATTATGCAGAAGAGATTGGAGTTAGTTATGATGAAGATTTTGCAGAATATTATGGAGTGCAAGTTGGAGTGATAGGTAGAACCAGCCTTAATACTCTGGAGGATTTGGTGAGTAGGGTTGAGAAAGCTGTTGGTCATAAGGTAAAGTCATTAAAATATGGAAGTAATAATATTGCGAATCAGAAAATAGCCGTTGTAGCTGGAGGCGGTAATGATCCTGAAATATTAAAA
>JBBRXK010000146.1:0-2659 GCA_038248465.1 Patescibacteria group bacterium
AATCCTTTAATCGGGCGAATCGGGGTTTAGACAGCTTGGTCCGACTGCCAAAAAAATTTGCTTGATATAATTGTCTATTGTTTGAATCCAAGTCATTCCAAAAGAAAAGACATGCTGTGTGACAAAAAAGAGGTGATGAAATATTTTGCCGATAGTGCGGAATATGAAGAAAAAAGAGCACAAGTTATCAAAAATTCTAAAAATACAAAAGCGGAGCTGACCGGCCTTGTGTTGGAATAACAGTGGTTTTATTTAAAAAATTGTTAATTCCGATTTCTATTTTTAGACAGTCCGGTTTTAACTTTTATATGACACGATATTTTTTGCGGTTGACTTTTTCTAAACATTATTTTATACTACCCATAGTCCTAGATAGGGCTATATTTTATTTAGGCATCCTTCCGCTTTCAAAAATAAAAATAATAAAAATATAGGTCCCTTCGTCTAGTGGTTAGGACACCAGGTTTTCATCCTGATAATAGGGGTTCGATTCCCCTAGGGATCACAAAAATAAGAATCCGCCCTTTTGCGGATTTTTATTTTGATTGACAAGTGCTAACATAAATTGTATTATACTCATATAAATAAAAATTATGTCAATTACGCCCGAACAATTTAGGGAAATAATAAAAGAGGTTGTCGATGAGTCGACCAGGTTTGGTTTAATTTCCATGAATGAAAAGATTGACAGTGTTGTATCCGCACTGGATGGGACAAAACAAAAGACCGACAATCATGAAATTGAGTTATTGTCCAATCAGGTTGTGCATGATCGTTTTGCGGGAAGAATAGAAAATATCGAAAAAGTGGCAAAAATTACGGCATAGATTTTTTATACTTTGTTATTATAATCAAGCTCCTTTCGGAGCTTTTTGTTTAAGCGCATGAAAATATTAGCTATTGAAACAAGTTGTGATGAAACCGCCGCTGCAGTTGCGGTTGATTTTGAGAGCGGAGTAAAAATTTTATCCAATATTGTTTCTTCGCAAATTGAATTGCATAAAAAATATGGTGGCGTGGTGCCCGAGGTAGCGGCGCGCGAACATGTTTTGGATATTTTGCCGGTAATCGACAGGGCATTGCACGACGCGGGCATCGATCGCCACGATTTGAGTGCGGGTAAAAAGGTGCTAGACGCAATCGCTGTAACCAAGGGGCCGGGGCTCATGAGCTCATTACAGACTGGGGTTGAGACAGCCAAAAGTCTCGCGCTTGCGTGGCACATTCCGCTTGTTGCCGTGAATCATATTGAAGGACATATTTATGCCAATTTTATCGACGCCAAACAGGAAATAAAATTCCCAGCGATAGTTTTGACTGTGTCGGGTGGACATACGATTTTAGTTTTGATGAAAGGGTATGGCGATTTTGAAATGATTGGGGAGACGAGAGACGACGCGGCGGGCGAAGCTTTTGATAAGGCAGCGAAGCTCATGGGGATTGGTTATCCGGGGGGACCCGTAGTTTCCGCTTATGCGGAACAATTAAGAATTATTAATAAATTAACAAATCTAAAGTCACAGTTTAAAATTCATTTGCCTCGCCCTATGATGGATGCGGACAATTTTGATTTTTCTTTTTCGGGACTCAAGACGGCGATTCGCTATGCGCTCGAAGCCGATACAGCTTGGCGCGAACGGATTCCGGAGTATTGTTACGAATTTCAGGAGGCGGTTTGCGATGTTCTTGTCGCAAAAACTATTCGCGCGGCAAAAAAGTATGACGCAAAGACAGTGATGATGGCCGGGGGAGTGTCGGCCAACAAGCGACTGCGTGAGTTATTAGAACAAAGGGTGAAAAATGAACTTGGCGACACAGATTTCGTGATGCCAGAATTAAAATATACAACAGACAATGCAGCGATGATTGCGAGTGCGGGAATTTTTAAATTTCAAAGAGGGGAGACTACTGATTTTGGGGAGATGAGTGCGGATTGTAATTTTAATTTATCTTGAACTATGATTAAATGACGACTATGATTTTTAATATCAATATCGTTATTTTGTCATAGCCCTCATTTAATCATTTTAATCATAGTTCAAAAAAAATAAAAAAAAGCCCCCAACGGTGTATTGTTGAGGGGTGATGCTTTGCGGGAAAAAGTTCTTCCCGTTTTTTCGTCTTGGTGATGGTTTACCAAGAGTTGGGGTTGGGTTGTTTGTTGAGTTGTTTACTCAGCGTGTTCCTCTCTGCTGAGCGCTTCTATGATGGTCCAGCGATGATATTCTGCTGGATAAGAACAATAAGAAATTAACCAGTAATAAACTTCTTATTATAATTATACAAAATATTAAGAATTTGTAAAGAGAGGGTTCAGGCAGTTTATATAACCCCCCGTTTTTTCAACTCAAAAAAACACCTCATCATCGCCTCGACATCGCCCATGGCGCTGTGGGCGTTGGCAAAATCTTGGTCAAAAAGTTTTTGGTGGAGTTCGCTTAGTTTGGGCCACTTGAATCCGTAGGGACCAGGGATCTGACAATAGTCAGTGGCCACGGACATGGTGTCGATTTTGGCGAGGTTCAAAATATTATGATTAAAACCTTTGCGGATGAGTTCGGCGCCGACTATTTTCTCATCAAATTTGATATTGTGTGCGACGAGCGTGTTGGCTTGCTTGAGTGCCCAGACAAATTGGTCTAGTGCTGTCTCGAGATCA
>JBBRXK010000147.1:0-2421 GCA_038248465.1 Patescibacteria group bacterium
AAATCATCCAAAACCATATTGTCAAGCTTCATTTTGCGCACCACCGCCGGCGACTCAACAACAAATAACGATGATACAAAAACAGCTATTACAAAAATCAAAGACCCATAAGCGAAACCGCGAAACATATTATCTTTTTTATCTTTTACAATTTCACGTCGCATGTCGTAAAAATAAAAGCTAAAAATTAGGACGGAAATGCCAAGCGCTGTGATTGCCTTGAATAAAAACTTGGTCGTCAATTCTCCATTCAAAAAACTATTCAAGACACCAATCAACCAACCAATCATAACCACCGAAGTAACAAGCATGATGAAATATGTTAACCATTTGCGAATAAAGGAATCTTTTTCCAAATCACCATCGATTAAATATTTGTGAATCCGGCGACTAAGCAAAAAATAAATCGGTGCTGCGATTACCAAAGCAGAAATACCAAAACGCAAAGAGTCGGAAGAATAGTTACCACTATATTGATTGATAATATCCACGACATACTTGTTTATTATCTGAAAAATAATCATGCCACTTGAAATCGCAGTAAAAATGAGCGCCACTAGCGACAAGAGGTAAAAGAAGGCAAATTTTGCCATGTTTCCATGTGATTCCATATTTTTTGTTTAGTAAATTAATACAGTTATTATATCATTTTTAATTTTGAAAACCTAAGTTTTTTATAAACTCCGCCAAGTCCTCACTATACTTCGAGGCAAGTACTTGCTTGGTAGACAAATGCAAATTGGCTTTGGATTTTTTCCCGCTTAGCGCTTCCAGTTTAGCAAAAACTTCTACTTGTCTTGGCACGGCCGCGCCCTGTGTTGCAAAAAATGCCACCTCTTTTAGATTGTCTTTCTGTGCTTCCGCGTAAGCTCGAATCGCCGGACAATATGTTCCCACCCAAACCGGTGTGCCAATAATCACAAGGTCATAATCGCTAGCTGAATATTTTGTGGGCATGATTGTGGTCGGATTTTTTTGCACCACATCTTTGCCAGCCATAATATAGCCAACGACCCCTTCCCGATTCTTGGTGTCAATCACTTGCTCAATGTCCGCTCCCAACTTGAGCGCCAAATCCTCAGCCACTTTTTTAGTAATTTTAGTGCGAGAATAATAAACGATTAGAGTTTTCATATTTTTCCTATCTTAACATAAATACATTAAGCTTCTGTGAGATATAAATGCACAAACATCCCAAACATCCCAAACATCCCAAACATCCCATCAAAACATCTATATCTTCGTCGACTTGATATGCAACTCTTTCAACTGCTTCTCCGTCACCTCGGCTGGACTTTCCATCATTGGGTCTCGACCATGGCCGTCTTTGGGGAAGGCGTAGATATCACGGATAGAATCCCAATCATTTAGCACCATCAGGATGCGATCAATTCCTGGCGCGTTGCCACCGTGTGGTGGCGCACCGTATTGAAAAGCGCGGATCATGGCGCCAAACCTTTTGTCTACTTCTTCTGGCGCATAGCCCGCCACCTTGAAAGCCTCGTACATGGTTTCTGGATTATGATTGCGAATTGCACCACTCGAGGCTTCGAAACCATTGATTACCAAATCAAATTGATAAGCTTTTATGTCTAGCGGATTCTGCTCCTGCAAGGCTTTGATTCCGCCTTGTGGCATCGAAAAGGGATTGTGCCCAAAGTCCACGCGCCCGACTTCTATTTCCGAATAATCATACATCGGGAAATCGACAATCCAACACCAAGCAGCTTTGTTATTGTCTTTGAGCCCTAGTCTAGTGGCACATTCGTTGCGTACGGCACCCAGAGCAGCACAAACTACCCGCCAAGTATCAGCACCAAAGAAAACGATATCACCAACTTTAGCATCAACTTCTGAAATAATTTTCTTGGCCAAATCATCGCCCAAAAATTTCACAATCGGCGATTGCAATTCTCCGCCCTCTCGAATAATGATATAGGCAAGCCCTTTAGCGTCTTTGCTCTTGGCGAACTCGGTTAATTCATCAATTTCTTTGCGAGAAAATTTTGCCCCACCATCCACTTTGAGAGAGCGCACTACTCCACCGTCTTTCACCGCTCCAGCAAAAACTGTAAATCCGCAATCACGAACCAACTCGGTCAGATCTTTGATCTTCATGTCAAAGCGCAAGTCAGGCTTATCTACGCCATACAAATCCATAGAAGTTTTATACGGAATTCTTTGAAAATTTCCCTCCGTATCAAGCGCCACAAATTCTTTGGTACTAAATTTTTTTGTCAATTCTTTCATGAGTGGCTCAGTCATATTCAGTACATCATCCTGATCTACAAAACTCATTTCCATATCTAGCTGATAAAATTCGCCATAATGTCTATCCATCCGAGTGTCCTCGTCACGAAAACAGGGCGCTACTTGAAAATATCTGTCAGTCCCGCCCACCATAAGCAATTGCTTGAATTG
>JBBRXK010000148.1:0-2403 GCA_038248465.1 Patescibacteria group bacterium
AAATTACTCAGGCGCAACTGTCCTAGAAAAAAGTCCAACGGATAAAACAGAAAAACCAAAAAGCGATAAAGCCAGTAGCTCGCTCATCGGCGCTGACTCTACTACTGTCAACGAAATTTCCTTCAATGAAGCGGGGTTGGTTTATAATTTCAATAAAACTGTCGTACCGGATGCAAACAGTGATTCGCAACGACTAGCACTTTTTATTATCGTAAAAAGTCCGCATGACCTCGGCGAAAAAGATAAAAAAGCTATTTCTTATTTTATCGATGCGGGTACACCCACCACAATAGTGCTCGGGTCGGGCGAGCGCGCCGGTGTCCTTAATTCCTATTTGTCAGTTTTTGATAAACTACCACGAAATGTTTTGGAGTGGCAAGATATCATCAAAATCGCTAATGGTCGTTGGCCCGATGAGCGGAGTGAACAGCGAGAAAAGTTGGCCAGTGAGAACTACTTTAGCGCTATCTATCACAGAGAGCCAAATATGGAAAATACCAATGATAACGCGGCAATCACCGTAATCGCCTATGGACTCAGACCAGCACAGAGAAATATGGAAAGTGAAAGCAAGGCGATTGATATCTACCGTGCAATTTTTCAAAAAAACCCAGTCGAAGCAAGTGATTGGGACCTCGTCAGAGCGATTGCGTATTCGGGAGCAGTGCGGTAAATATTTAAGTAACGCTTACATTATTCGAAGAGGGTATTTTCAAACCAAAAAAAAGAGGGGCGACTTGGTCGCCCCTTTTGCGTTTAGAAAAAAATTATATCCTTCCGTACTTGTCTTCATAGCGAACTTCATCGTGTTCGTCAAACTCACCAAAAGAAACCTCGAGCACACGCCCACTCACAGTCGGCGCCGAAAGACGGTGTTTGCTTCCTTTGGGAATGAAGACTCTTTCCCCTCTTTTCAAGATTCGTGTTTCCTCACCAATCTCCACCTGAAGACCATCATCTACCGCCTCCCAGAGCTCATCGCGATTTTCGTGACTTTGCAAGCTCAAAATTTCGCCAGCACTTACTTCGAGAATTTTTACTGTACACTGTTCATTGAAGGCAAATTGCGTAAAATTGCCCCAAGGACGTTCTTCAAATTTGATTGGATGATCCATACATTCTCCTTATTTGTGGTTGAGTAACAATTACTTCTGACCAAAATATTATTATTTTTATAATTGAATAAAATTATATCACATATTCTTTAAAATGTCACTACCTGGTTTTTGTTATTTTGATATTTCTAAATCCGAGGTATAGCAAGCCCAAAATGATAATTTTTAAAAGATAGTAATCCTGTAAATTCAGGAAATTTCTAGCCATTGGCGTCATGGTGCCAAACAGGAAATGAACAACGATACTAATCGGCAAAATCAAAAATAACCAATTTTTTTTGGGAATCTCTATTCGAATTTTCAAAAATAGCTTTGAAAGTGGCGAAGAAAGCAAATATATTCCAAGGAATGAAACTGCGAAATCAAAAACCGCAAAGCCACCAATTCGAAATTGTCTCAAGAATTCTATAAAATTCATCTATTTTATTTAAAAATTATCTAGAGTCGCCAGTCCTCGATTATTATCTTCGCCCCGCTATTTTTTAGCAACACATTCTGTCCCTTTCTTATTTTTAATTTCAAAGCCATTTCCAAAGGAATCGTCACAGCATAGCTAGAGCCAGTTTTAAATATTTTACGAATGTTTTTGTCTTCTGTTTTTCTGCGCGTCATATATTAATATGGATTATAATATAGATTAAATTTCAAGCGCTTGTCGTCAATCTTTTTAAGGAAATGCACAAATTAAACATTTTTTATGGTCCGTATATACAATTTCTCCACTTTTGCTCTCGCCCAGGGGGTCTTGCGCAAAAATGTTAAGCTAGATTTGATGTTAGGATTATCTATAAAACAATTGATTCTTATCAAATCACCGAGCTCTGCCCAGCCATATTTTTCAAGGAGTGACTCGAGAATAAATTTTAGGGTCAAGCCGTGGAGCGGATTGTTTTTTTGCAGTGATGTCAGTTCTATGTCCATATTTTTTTCTACCAAATTAAATATTTTCAAATTTGAATTATTATTTTTGGACACTTTGTTGATACGTGAAAGATTTTTTCATGGCTTTCCAGAAAATATCTTTTTTCAAACAATGCGGATTTGAGCCATCACAGTCTTTGTTCTCAATCAAATTGCCATATTTGGCAAATGTATTTTGATCTTCATACTCATAGGCATTTTTTTGCAAACTGGCGACTACCGCGGCGTGTGCTTTCTCGACATTGCCGCCCGATTTGGTCAGCTCTTCTTCCATGCCAAGATTGTAGGCGCGAACCAAGCCACGAAATTCTTTCGACTTGGCTTCAGCCTTGACCACTTCAATCGCTTCTCCCAAAATTGCTGTAAC
>JBBRXK010000149.1:0-2380 GCA_038248465.1 Patescibacteria group bacterium
AAAGATTGATGAAGAACGCTCGATGATACTGTAATAAGAAAAAGCTAAATTTGTTTGTTCCAGAGGAGCGAGTCGAGCGAGGACAGATCTCGATACAGCCATGAGTGAGCCGTTGAACAGACCGATTAGAACGGCCAAGGTGAGGTAGAAATAAAAATTGCTAGTGATGGCCGCTGTGGGCAAGATTATCAGCCAACCTCCAAGAATAAACTTTAGGGTGCGTTTGTGTCCTATTTTATCAGCGATAAATCCGGAAGCAAAGGCACCAGCCGCCGACATGATGAGAATACCTAGAATCAGATAATTTTTGGCCATATCATCTAAATGCCAAACTTTATCCAGATAGATGGGCAGATTATTGACTATAGTGCTTGTGGCATTGCTATAAATAAAAAATGTCAAAATAAAAATGCTGATCTGTTTGAATGAAAACAAGGTGCGAGTTTCCTTGAAACAACCAAGCAGTGCTTCTTGAAACTTAATTTTTTGTTTGGCTTTTTTGTCTTCTCGGAAAAAAATAATAGCTGGCAAGGCAAATAAAAAAAAGCATACTGTGGCGGGCAGTAGGGTTTCGACTCGGGGCGGCGCACCAAAAAAACTAATTTTAGCACTGGCAAATAATAGAGTGAGAAAAAGTCCGCTAATATGGCCAAGATAGTTGGCGCAAATACCAAGACCGGATATTTTTCCAATTGTGTCTGGAGTGGCCAGGGTTTGGATCAGGGGATTGTAAAAAGAAAAAGAGAGCAGATAAAAATACAGGCCGAGACTAAAAAAAATCAGAGCGCTAAGTGGATGATTGTTGATCGCAAAAAAAGAAGTTAACGAATAGAAGACAAAAATAGCAACAGTGGTCCATCTGAGGCCCGTGATACGACGCCAGTGTTTGTCGAGAAAAAAACCAGCGATCGGGGCGCTCAGAAAAAGAGCGAGAGAGGCCACGACAAAACTGAAATTGAAGTAGAGATCGGGTAGACCGGCATCAACTACAATCCACTGGGAGAAATATAAGAAAAAGGCGATATAGACTATCGAATTGGCGAAGTCATATAGTAGCCATAGGTAAATATTTTTTTTGTACATATTGCTTTTTTGTGCTATTTATTAGTATGTTACTATTATAACAGAAATGCAAATATATGAAATCATACCTAAATGCTGACTATCGTTGTCAGTGTGGTAAATTATTATTTCGTGGCCTTATTTTAAAAGATATTTTAAATACTAAGTGTCCTCGTTGCAATGCCTTGTCCTCCTTTAAGGGCGTGGGTGTTTTTGATAATGAAAATCGTGTTGCTTTGCTTTGCGCAGAGGATGGAAAAATTGTTAATGCCAGTGCTTCATTGCAGGAGATTTTTGGTTATGCTGTGGAAGACGTGATTGGGAAAAAGGTTGATTTTTTATTTTCGTCAGAGGTGGCGGTTATGGCTGATGGGGAAGTGTCAAAACTAGCCATGACCAAAGATTATTATCGTCTTGATAGTACTTATAAAAAATTAAGTGGCGAGACAGTGCCGGTAACAGTTCGTTATAAAAGTATATACATCGGTGATAAAAAATTATTACTACGAATTGTTGACTTGTTACCTGTTAATGGTGATGTTCAAAGTAACTTAGAACTTCTAGACCATAGACAGGTGGGTGATTTTGTGGCGGAAACAAGTGTTGATAATACGATATTGTATATAAGTCCAGAAGCTGTGGATATTTTTGGTTTTCGTCCAGAAGAGATTATTGGTCATAAGGTACAAGAATTTCAAGTTTTAGATAATGAAGAATGGCGGATGAAAAATTTGCAAAATCTTCAGCTACGTCGTGTGTCATATCGTTCAGTTGATTTCAAATCCTTGACTAAAGGTGGGCAAGCAATAATTTATGACGCCTTTTGTGTGCCGATTTATAGTGATAGCGGTGATTATATTGGCTACCGAGTTGTGAATTGGCTAAAAAATAAAGTTTGATAATTATTTTGTTTTATTTTTGAATTGTGTTATAATCTTAAAAGAGGTTCTAGAAACCCAGACATTTCGATGTCTGGGTTTTTTTATTTAATATTTTTTATAATAAACAATAATTTATGAAAAACAATCGCTTATTAATTTTGATTATGTTAGTGTCATTGATTTTTCCGCCAGGTCTTTATCCGGCAATAGCTTTTACTGGCACTGGAACAGGGGAGGCAGGTGACCCGTTTATGATCACAAATTGTGCCGAGCTTCAGTCGCTTTCCACGTCTTCTGGTTACTTTCAGGATGTATATTGGCTAGCCAATGACATTGACTGTGCAGCGACCGCGACCTGGAATGATGATGGCGCTGAGGGTTTTTATGGTTTTGATCCGATAGAAAGTTTTCACGGAACTTTTGATGGTCGCGGGCAT
>JBBRXK010000150.1:0-2365 GCA_038248465.1 Patescibacteria group bacterium
CATCTGGGTTGATGGAAATTTCTTGGATTATCCGATACGCATCACCACGAATCCCCTCTCGCTTGAGTACGGTCTGGATTGCGCTTCCGCTCATTCCTGGATATTCAGCCAGTACCGCATTGATTTTGCTTTTATTTGGCACGTAGGCTTTTATCTCACGTGTAATGCGCGCAAAGGCGACTAGAATATTCATGAACGGCGTCCCCAAATCTCGAAACAAAAACGACCGGCCCATATTCCCTTCATGCGGGTACAGTGGTAATCTCTCGGCCGTCAAAAGTAAATCATGACGTGCTTTATACAACATTTCGACAGCGCCCTCCATGGCCCAAGCATTTGACTTGTTTGGCATTATTGAAGATCCTTTTTGCCCTGGCTTTTTCTTTTTGACGAAAAATTGCGCTGGGCAACTAGCTAAAAGAATAAAATCTTGAACAAATTTTATGATCGGCAGCAAGGTGTTGGCAACACAAGTCAACAAATTTGCTTCGACCACATAAGTGCTCGACTGATCAGTTAGTGGATCATAAGACAATCCCAGCGCACTCACGAATTTATCTGCAAAATCTGCCCAATCCAAGTCGGGGTAAGCGGCGTAATGGGTTATCAAATTGCCCGTCGCGCCACTAAATTTTCCTGGGAATGACCTAAAGCCTTCCGTTTCGCCATCATACAAAAATTTAGCTGATGACAAAATAGCGCTGACTCGAGTAGTCACTTTTTTGCCCAAAGTAGTCGGCTCGGCCGCTTGGTTGTGCGTAAAAGCTGGCAAGACAAGTGGTCCGTCCTTAATTTCTGCGGAATACACCAAAAGTGTTTCACAAAGATCGCACAATCGTGGCACAAACAAATCATACACCAGTTGGTTGCCGATAAGTCCAAATACATTTCCCATCACATCTTCCGACGTACATGCAAAATGCACAACCTCCACTTCATCACGAAATTCCGGTTTTGCTGTAGCAATCATGAGTTTGAGAAAGTCACCAGCTGCTGCGGTGTCGTGATCAGTAAATTTTTCAATAATTTCTGCCGCCGCTACCTCCCAATTCTCTCTCCCTAGACACAATAGCTCACTTTGCTCATCTTCTGAAATCCACCCTATTTTTTTGAATGGGTTCATTTCTGGCCATTCTTCTTGCAAAAACTCCGAAAGCTTAATTGCGTATTCCATCATCACTCGGAATCGCAACAGGCTCACCGCCAATTGGGATGTTATACCTTTGAGCGGAATAGTGTTTTTCGCATATCGACCCAGGGCCGGAATCGGCTCTTCTAAAATGGCCAAATCAGCAGCACTCAGCTCTACCGAAAATATTTCGCTTAAGTTTGGAAATTTCCCTCCATACCCCTTTATCATGGCGCCAATAATCGGATGCTCCATTAATTCCTTGATTGTACTCTGCGAGACTCTTTGCATTTTACCCTCCATTTCTAATTTTGTATTGTTTTGCCTCATCTCTATCCAATAAATTCAATTGTTAAAAAACAAAAATCAAGTATTTTTTACTTGAGTAAGTGGCTCGACTCTAACACAAAAGTAATAAAAAATCAAGGTCAAATGTCCAATATTTTATTTTTTAAAAATCAACTATTTTTTTTAAATTCTTTTTTGAATTCTCGTCATGGCCTAGCAGTCGGTTTTCTACCCAAAGAAAACCGTGGCTTTTCAAAACATTAAGAAAAAACAAACAGACCCAAGCGCTCTAGCAAAGATCGACTTGGGTCATTTTTTTTGACAGTCTTTGTACAAAAAATATTCTCTGAAACCAGAATGAAGATTCTTGGATAAAAAAATAGGGGGCGACATAATCATATAAATCTAATTATCACAATTCATGCGACATCTATGCAATAAACATAGCGTCCCCATAACTATAAAAACGATATTTTTGCCCAATTGCCTCGTTATAAGCAGCCATTATATTTTCCTTCCCCGCCAAAGCCGAAACGAGCATTATCAAACTAGACTTGGGCAGATGAAAATTAGTAATCATGGCATCAACAATCTTAAACTCGTAACCCGGATAAATAAAAATATTCACCCAAGCAGAGAAGTTCGTAATTCGTAATTCGTAATTCGTAATTTTGAAAACCGCCTCCAAGGTCCTCGCGCTTGTCGTTCCCACCGCAATCACTCTCCGCTTTTCCTGCTTTGCCCTGGCAATCCTCGCCATGGTCTCGCCTAAAATTTCCACATATTCCTCGTGCATTTTGTGCTCGCGAATGTCATCCGCCTTTACCGGAGAGAATGTCCCCATACCAACATGCAGAGTCACGTATTCAATTTGCACGCCCTGGCCCTTGATTTTGGCAAGGAGCTCGGGTGTAAAATGAAGTCCCGCAGTGGGAGCCGCCACCGACC
>JBBRXK010000151.1:0-2323 GCA_038248465.1 Patescibacteria group bacterium
ATGTTCTTTGTTTGAGGATTCACAAATGGATAGTAAATGCATAAATTAAATTTTTCAATGAGGTAAAACTATTCAGTGCTGTGCTTCGGCGCTACAGCTAATCAGAAAGCATTAATCTAAATGTAGACTCATTTTGAGGATTTGGACTTTGGACAAAAAGAAGCTGATTCGCGAACATCATTCGCGAACCAGCTTCTTTTTGTCCAAAGTCCAATAATGTTTCGTAAGTCATAATATTGATCTCCATTCAGTTGGATAAAAGGCGATCGCGTAAGTTTCTCAGGCTGGGGCGGTCGTCTTTTTGCTTTATAGATATAATCTAGCAAATAATCTAGATTTAGTCAAGATATAAATCTAGATTTTTAAGTTGGCTTACAATAAGCTTTACAGCTATTAGTCTGGAATAAAGAGTATATTTTTGATAAAGACCAACAGAAAAATATGCCTGCGAACAAAAAGCCAGAGACGCAAGGGCGAATTGCCCAGCTAGGTATCAAGATAGATGCCGAGTTATACGAGAAGTACAAAACAAAATTGAAGGAAGATAGTATATCGATTACGGAAGATATCGAAAACCACATGAGGAATTATATAGGCGAGATGATTGTCCATAGCAATGTAGTGGATATAGTCAAGCTAGTTGAGGACGTGGAAACCTTGAAGCAAGTCTTGGGGGAGTTACAACCGGGCTGGCAAGAGAGAATGAGCAACTTAAAAGTCAGTTAAAAGCCATGTCATCTCAAATTGACAACTTGGTTCAAATAATGAAAGCTTCACCCCCTCTTGACAGGGGGTGAAGTGTTTTTTAGGTATACCTCTTCATTCTAGATTTATTTCTTGATTTTTGGCTAGCTCGGTGTTAGATTTTAAGTAGCCGCAGATTTGACGGCTACTTAATTTTTTAGGCAATCGCCCGAATGCGAATAACATCTGATATCCGCACTTGAAGCACAAGGTAAACAAGACAAAGACAAGTATTTGCTTGTCTTCAGGAGTCCGTAAAATGCCATGCTGACACTAGACCGCGAAAAAACATCAGCTTCTCCTTACGGTGTTCTCAACGACAGCATTAAAGAAACCTTCGCTGCCATAGACCGTTTCGAGTGGCAAGCTGTGGACGAAATTCTCCAGATGCGGGAACAACAGATTTACCTCGAAGCTGGGTACAAGACTTTTGAGCAATACTGCCAAACTGAACTGTCTGCCTGGGGTGGCTACCGACGAATCAATCAACTACTGGGGGCTAAGAAAGTTATTGACGCATCCGGCGAGTTGGGCAAGCACATCAAAAACGAGCGTCAAGCCCGTCCGTTACTGCGCTTGGTCAAGGAACCAGAAAAACTAAAACTTGCAGTATCACAGGCGCTACAAGAAAATCCCTCCCCTAGCAGGTTGTCGGAGAACTGGCAGAAGCATTTTTTAGCAAAACCTGTAAACGTCTTAAATTGAATGCTAAACAGACCAAACACCATTCTCCATCGGCTTTTTGAAGCCCACGTAGAGAAAATTGACGAAATCCAATGGCTTCCTTAATTACACCAATGACAGGTTCTACAGTACATTTTCGTAAACGGTAGATTTCTTTGCCTACTTCAGTACGTAATGTATAAGCCATCTTTACCTTTTCAGTATCTGCTGGAGTTGGGATGACTAGCTGTTGAGGAAGTAGAACTGGCAAGGTGGAATAATGAGGCTGACGACCAGTGGCAATATAGGGGATAATTCCCCGATTGTGTAAGCCTACAATATTAGTACTACTGAAATAACCGTTATCCAATGCAGCGGCTTTCGGTTTGCCTAACTTTGGAGAAATGGCATCTATTGTCGGAAGTGCTTCTTTTTGGTCATTAGGGTGATTAGAGAGAGTAGTTGCCAGGATCAATAGGCTTTTCTGCTCCACCACCACCTGGGCATTATAATACTGGTCAAACCCCTGATCTCGACTATTTTTCATGATTCGAGACTCTGGATCGGTAAAATTATATTGGTCTTTGTCTTCTATAGCTAAAAAGGGGGTTTTGGAAAACGTCCTCTGGATTTCCGACCCGTTTGTTGCTCACGTTGTTTCCTGATAGTAAAATTCTTATCATATTCAGCTTTTTGGTGGTCGTAACGTTCCTGCGCTCTTGTTGCCAAAATACTTTGAGCTTCAGCCAGATTTTCTAACTGCTGCTGACGACGCTCTAGCAGCCTGTCGGAGTAACCGAAAAAATCGCCCTGGTGAATGAAATTTGCGGCTATAGGTTAACCGCAATTAATGGTTGACGAACCTGGAACGGCAGGTTTTGTCTTTTTAGGCGCGGTTTTTAACCGCCATATTGAG
>JBBRXK010000152.1:0-2308 GCA_038248465.1 Patescibacteria group bacterium
GTGTGGATAAAAAACATATTTGTTCCTATGTATGGCCAAACAGATTGGCAGGGGATATTAATTTCCATCTTTGTTAGAATTATACAAATAATTTTTAGAACAGTGTTCATGGTTTTTTGGCTTGGCTTATGTTTACTAATTTTACTGGCTTGGATTTTTTTACCTTTACTAGTGTTTTATGAAATATATTTTCAACTATTTTTATTATGATAACAAATGCCGATATCAAAAATCATGAGATAGAAGATACTTTTTTAAGTTGTCCAGATTGCGGTGGAATTGGGCAAAAGACTTTCGGTTTTTCTTGCTCTACTTGTGGCGGAATCGGCGTTGGTACTTTTTTTCATAAAAGCTTTTTTTATTGGAAGCCTCGTCTAAGCAAAGGCTTGATTGAGTTAGAGCGCTTACGAAAGAAAATCAATGCAATAGTAAATATTATTTCTTTTGGCATTGGTGTTTTAGGTTTGCTGTCGATTTTATTTTGGGTGTATCAAACTTCAAATAACACGATAAGAATAGAGGATTTTGCATTTTGGAACTACCAAGATAAACTAATTCTTTTTTTCTATCTAAGCCTATTGGCTGATTTTTTTATGGTTTATAGATATAGTCAAATGAACCTTGACGGGAAAGATGTTCGGCATTACAAATACAATGATGCATCGGTCAAGGTGGGACCACTCAATAACTGGCAAGATCTAAAGAGCGCAAATTCAAATGAAAAAATTGACATTTCTGCGGCCATGTCACATGAAGCAAAATATATAATCGAAGAAGCTTTTTTACTAGCAAAAAAACTGAATCACAAACATCTAACGCCAATGCATTTATTTTTTGCTAGTTTGGATAATCGCGATGCCTCTGAGGTGTTTTCCCGACTCGAGCTTGATAAAAACGTCTTACTCGAAAAAATAACAAATTACATATTAAAAAAAGACATTAGTAAATCTTCAACTATAATCTCTGAAGATACAAAAAAAGTTCTCGTCAATGCCTATATTGAATCAAGCAAGTGGCGATTAAAAAAGGTTAGTTCGAAATTTATCATCTCTTGTTGCTTGGATTATGAGCCGACAATCTCAGAAATATTATATGATCTAGATGTGGATAAAGAAAAAATATACAATGTCGTCTTGTGGTTCATAGTGAATGAAAAACAGGTAAGCGCTTATAAAAAGTTTCGCAAGCAAGCTAGGTTCAAGCCAGGGGGAACAATGGACAAAGCATATACAGCTGTCGCTACGCCATTTTTAAATAATTTTTCTTATGATCTTACTAGAGAAGCAAAATGGAATCGTTTGGATTACTGTGTTGGTCGAGAGAAAGAGATAGAAGATGTTTGGCACAATCTTGAGGGCTCATCAAATGGCATTCTTTTGCATGGACACTACGGAGTTGGCAAAAAAGCGTTGATAGCGGGAATAGCACAAAAAATGGTTGAAGAAGATGTGCCTAGATATTTTTTGGACAAGAGGTTGATAGAGTTAGATGTTGCTCGACTCGTCAGTGGTGTTGATGCCTCACAAGCTGAAGGTCGACTATTATTAATAATTGATGAAATAAATAGAGCGGGGAATATCGTGCTGTTTATCGATAGTATTGAGAAGATTGTTGGGATTACTAGCGGTGGTGAAGGAAGCATGGACTTGTCTGGTGTATTGAGCAACGCGATTGGCAGGAAAAATCTATTTGTATTTGCGACCGTTAGTTCTGAAAATTATATAAAACATATTGAGGGCACAGCCCTGGACAAGGAAATGGCAGTATTAAACATTCAGGAGCCAAAAGGCAATCAGGCTATTCAGATAATCGAAAGTAAAATTTCTCAGATCGAAAGTAGGTATGTAGTATATTTTTCGTATAATTCAATCGAAAAGGCTGTAACATTGACGGAGAAATATATTCATGATAGCTACTTACCGCAAAAAGCACTCAAGATTCTGGAAATGGCAGCTGTAAAGATATCAAAAATGAATCTAGATATTCCTTTGGTTCGCGCCGAAGATATTGCGACGATTGTTTCCGAAATTACCGCCATCCCCGTTACAAAAATATCAGAAAATGAAAGCGAACAACTTTTGCAATTGGAACAAAAACTTCATGAACGTATGATTGGGCAAGAAGAGGCAATCAAGATGGTGTCTGCTAGTTTGCGGCGTGCAAGAACAGAGCTCCGCGAAGGCGTGCGGCCGATTGCCAATTTTTTATTTTTGGGACCATCAGGTGTTGGAAAAACGGAGCTAGCCAAAACGGTGGCTGAAGTATATTTTGGCAACGAGAAAAATATGATTCGTATTGATATGAGCGA
>JBBRXK010000153.1:0-2261 GCA_038248465.1 Patescibacteria group bacterium
AATCTAATCACGAATGCACGAATCCGTTGTACAAATTGTATTAATTAAAAAATGTTTTATGCAAATATGTTTGTGAATTCGTAATCTAGGAGGCTAGGTTTTTATAACTTACTGTTATTTCATCAAAAAATAAATTGACTTTGCCAGTGGGGCCGTTGCGGTGTTTGGCGATGTGGATTTCGGCCGCGTGTCTTTCTTCTTGGGTTAATTCTTCTCGGTTGTAGTTTCTATCCGCTGCTTTTCTGTATATAAACATGACAACGTCCGCATCTTGCTCGATAGAGCCTGAGTCACGAAGATGGGCGAGTTTTGGAATTGCTGGTTTAGTAGATTCTACAGCACGAGAGAGTTGAGAAAGAGCTATGACAGGGATATTCAATTCACGCGCAATGCCCTTGAGGCCTCTTGATATTTCTGCGACCTCTTGCACACGATTGTCACTATGCTTGCCACGTCCCTCCATAAGCTGAAGATAGTCAATGATGAGTAAATCAAGATTTTTTTCCACTTTGAGGCGACGAGCTTTGGTGCGAATTTCCATTACTGAACAATTGGGGGAGTCATCGATATATATCGGGGCTTCGGACAATTGCCCCATGCCTTCACCAATACGGGCAAAATCGTTGTTGTCTTCGGCGTCAGACAATTTCCCCGATCGCATCTTCCAAAGACTGACATTCGATTGGGCGCAAAGCATCCTGTCTACAAGTTGCTCCTTGCTCATTTCGAGGGAAAATACGCCGACACTTGACTTGTGCGCTACAGCGGTTTGTCTAGCGATATCGAGCGCGAAAGAAGTTTTACCGACAGAAGGACGTGCCGCCAAAATAATGAGATCTGATTTTTGCAGACCAGTCAAAATATCATCAAGATCACCAAAGCCAGTGGGGATACCGCGGAGCTTGCCACTTGCCTTGTGGAGTTCATCGATTCGCTCAAAGGCATCAGCGAGCAAACTGTCCACAGCAACAAATGAATCTTTGAGGTGTTTGTGCGAAACAGTGAAGAGGGTTCTTTCTGCTTCGTCTAGTAGTGCATCAATTTCTTCGTCTTCTTTGTGACCAAGAGCGGTAATTTTGCTCGCAGCATCGAGTAATCGACGGAGAGTAGCTTTTTTCTGGACAATGTTCGCGTAGTGAATAACACTCGAAGGTGTAGTGACAATATTTGACAGTCGCGCGAGATACGTACGACCGCCGACTTTCTCGAGACTATTTTTGTCCTGGAGATAGCTCGTGATTGTTAAAATATCAATCGGTTCATGACGAGCATAAAGCTGTATGATTGCTTCGTATATCAAAACATGCTTGCCGCTATAAAAGTCTCCTGCAGTTACAATATCAGCGACCTTGATGATCGCGTCTTTGTCGAGGAGAAGTGAGCCAAGAAAATATTGCTCCGCTTCGATGTTTTGTGGTGGCATGATGTCACCGATTTTTTGTTCTGTCATATTGATATATTACCCTAGCAGCAGTTTTATTTCAAGCAAGGTTTATGCACGGTTTTTCAACACTTTAACCCCTCTTGTCAAAATAAAAATTATATGTTATTATCTAGAAATAATTCTGCTATCCCGTAGCAGTCTTGTTTTTGTTAACAATATTATTTAAATTTTGACTTAACATTTAAAATTTATTTTGCGCCTATAGCTCAGTCGGTAGAGCAGATGCCTTTTAAGCATAAGGTCGCAGGTTCAAGTCCTGCTGGGCGCACTAAAAAAATGACGTCTAAGTAGGCGTCTTTTTTAAAAACAAAAACACTTCCAGGATTATACCTAAGATGGGCTAATAGAATCAATAGACGAAAATCGTATATTATTAATTCATTAGCAACCGCCTCAAGTACAATTCTGAAAGCGTTTGTTCAAATGAAAGCGAATTTTAAAATTTCATTTTGAGTCATGCAAAGATTATTTTGATCTTTCATTGACTTAATACAATATATTGTATTAGTATTATCAGTATACCACTATATATAGTTGTGTCAAGCGCTGTAAATATTGTATTTTTTTGTCCCCACTGTATTTTTATACGCAAATCAATTTTATTTCTTGCATTTATTTTTTTGGATGAACACTTATCCACATATTTAAAAATTGTTATCGTGTAAAGAGTAGAATTTTCTGTTATTTATAATATAGCACAGCTTAATTAAAATAATGTTAAAAAGAAAACGCAAACAGGGGCACTTGACCAAATATCAAAATTTTTGTATTATGAATTGTGTCATTAAAAAGCCGACTTAGCTCAGCTGGTAGAGCA
>JBBRXK010000154.1:0-2239 GCA_038248465.1 Patescibacteria group bacterium
GATTGCCTCGACAAAGCTTAACCCCTCGTAATCTCCGACCGTTCCGCCAATTTCTACAATATGAATATCGTTATCGGCCGCCGCTTCGATAATTGACCGTTGAATTGATTGGGTCAGATGAGGTACTAACTGAACGGTTTTGCCAGCAAACTTACCGGCTCGCTCATCAGCGATTAATTCGGATAATAATCGGCCAGCTAGGGTTGCGTTTTTTTGAGTAAGTTCGACATCTAAAAATCGCTCGTAATGGCCTAAATCGAGGTCTGTCTCGGCGCCATCTTTAGTAACGAAACATTCGCCATGCTCCCTAGGATTCAAAAGGCCCGCATCTACATTAAGATACGGGTCGCACTTTTGAATCGAGATTTTTGCACCTTTGGCCTGTAAGACCACACCTATACTAGAAGCGGTAATACCCTTACCGACTCCAGATAAAACACCCCCAGTTACAAATATGAATTTCTGTTTTTTTTCCATGTGAATCATGTTCTCCATGGAATTCCATTGTAGCATACAAAAAACGATTAATACCCCACATCTAGCGTTTTATGTTGTTATTTATACGCTAAATAGTATATGTATCGTTCTAAACTATCTATTATAGAAGTTGTTCTTTATTATTCAAAACAAATTCGTCAAAAGTCTTTGGCTCTTGTCCGGTGATATTCCTCACCCATTCGGTTGTATCTGGTGTTTTTTGAAACCTTGGTAAATAATGCAACATGATCATAACCAAAATAAGCATGGTTGTTATTTTTTCTTTTCGTTTCGCCAAAAAGAATCGTAATAGGTTTGGCGAAATAAATCGCACGACCCTTCCAGTCCCTAGGCTAATTTTTTCAGCCATTTCACCAAATGTTAAAGTCTCGTAATTGGTTAACTCATAGCTTTTATTGGTATGATTTTGCGTATCAATTAAAACTTTTGCAGCTACAGAGCCAACATCTTGTAAGTCGACAACGGTAAACTTTGCCCGACCGGCTGGCAAATAAATCAGGCGTTTATTAATCAAATCATCACGCAAAGAAGTCGTAAAATTCTGCATAAAATAAGCTGGTCGCAAAAATGTATATGATATTTTGCTATCAACAATTAATTTTTCAATTTTATGATGAGGTATAATTTTGCTATTTTCAACACCTTGAACGGATAAAAAAACGATGTGTTTTATAGATGTTTGTTTGGCCACTTCAATCAAAGGAACAAAGTACTTCGCTACATCCGAAATTTGTGGTGGTCGAAGTAGGAATAATACATCAACGTCTTTAAACGCTGGCAAAAATGTTTCGGTGCTCTCAAAATCAAATTTAACCGGCTCAATATTAAAATCTGCGAGTTTCTTTCTTCCAAGCTCTACATCTCTAACCCCAGCACATACCGTAATTTGATGGTCAAGTTTTTTTAAAGCAGATAACACTTCGCCACCGACATTTCCAGTAGCTCCGGTAATCAAAATTCTGGTACCGTCTTTAATAAGAAAACCCTTTGTGTTTTTATTTTTCAACATCAGACAAAACGCTACCTTTTGGATAGATAATCAATTCGTCAACATTTTGACTCCAGGCAGCTTGAATTGGCGCCAATATTTCCCAGCTTCTTAAGACTTCATTACTGGAGGTAAATAGACTTTTTTGGCTAGAAATAGCATCGACTAAAACCTGTTCGTAAGCATCCGGTAATTTGGCTTCTTCTGGATAACTAAAACTCAGATTATGAGACTCAAGCGATCTGTCGTAGCCCGGTTTTTTAACAAACAGCTCAATTTCAACGCCTTCATTTGGTTGAATTCTAAAAATTAACTGATTACTCTGATTTGGTTTGGTTTGTTTAAGCCTAATCCGAATTTCAGTTGATTTTTTGTCCATCGATTTACCAGTTAATAATTTTATTGGAACCCCAAGCCAGTTTTCATCAGTCGATTCTAATTCAACCGAGGCGAAAGTTTCTACTATACTATTTGGATTACTAACCTCTTGGCGGTAGCCAATGTACTGACCGCGCTTTGCCTTATTTGGGTCGGCAAATTTTAATTTAGCTAGAGCCTCAAATCGTAATTTAGGCAACTCGGCCCAATCAAACTCAGCCGGTATATCCATCAAAGTAAGCGCCAGTAGCTGCATCAGATGGCCTTGCGTCACATCACGAAGGGCGCCAATCTGTTCATAAAAATGAACTCGGTCTTCAATTCCAATCTTTTCAGACGCGATAATTTCGATAGATTCAATGAAATCCTTATTCC
>JBBRXK010000155.1:0-2153 GCA_038248465.1 Patescibacteria group bacterium
CATCCTTGGAGAAAACAATTTCTTTATGACAAGTTACAGAATCAGGTAAAAGCACCGAGTTTAAATAATTAATTAATTCGCCAAATACGACATTTCTATTTGGCTCAAAGTATGACATTTCTATTTGGCCTTGACAGTCTATTTGGGGATATTTTGCATAAATTCGATTTATATGCTAATATTAAATATATTCTATAACAATCAATTTATTTTTCTTGTCGCAAAAAAATGTTTTTAGACTACAAAAAAACCGTTTTTTAATAAAACGGTTTTTTTATATTAAAAAGTTTTTTTATTTTTTCTTCTTGTCGCGGTTAAGATCTACTTCTATTCTTGATCTTTGTTCACCTTTTTCGGCGGGAAATTCGACATCGACTGATTCTTTGAGGATGTGATGCCCCACCACCACGCCACGACGGCCATCGACACTGACCTTGCGACCGAGCTCGGGCAATTTGTTGGCGCAAGTCTTGTAGCATTCTTGTTCGTAGGAAAGGCAACACATGAGGCGTCCGCAAACTCCCGAAATACGATCAGAACCACGATGCGAACATTGTTGTAGCTCGGCCATATCGGAGGTGATAGACACGAGCTCACGCAAATGAGTACGACAACAAAGATTTTTCCCGCAGGCACCGATATCTCCTGTTATTTTGGCTTCATCGCGTATGCCAATTTGTTGCAGGCGAATAGTTTTGCCAAAATGTCGGGTGGCATCTTTTACCAGTAAGCGAAAATCAACTCGACCATCAGCGATAAAGGCAAAAATTAATTTTGAGCCATCAAAAGAAAAATGCACGTCAATAAATTTCATTGGCAAATCATATTTCTTTTTAAGTTCGCGTGCGTAGTCAAGGGCTGCGTCTTTGTCTTTTAGCGAAGCCACATTCCCTTTGTCATGTTCGCTTGCGATGCGGAGAACTGGCTTCAAAGTTTTTGTATTAATCAAATCAAGTAATTCAGCATCAAGATTTTCTAGATTTTCCGGATCGACTTCTTTTATCCTGATAATCCTAGCAAGCTCAGTTCCCGTATCGGTTTTGACAATAACGCTATCGCCAATTTTCAAATCCAAAGCATTAACATCAAAATAATTGATCTTATCCCAGGAAATATATTGGACAAGTGCTATCTTCATTGCTTTTATTTTAAAAATTAAAAAGTCAAAGCTGTTAGACAAAAAACTAAAGTGAGTATCTTGTAAACTTCAAAATTTTGGCATCACCCAAAATATCTTCTACTTTTTTCTTGTCGTCTTTGATGTACTCTTGTTTTAGTAAACAGACCTCTTCGTAAAACTTGGCGACCTTACCCTCAATAATTTTGTTCATGATTTGCTCGGGCTTGTTTTCCTTGCTTAGCTGTTCTAGATAAATTTCTTTTTCCTTGGCCACTTCTGCGGGGCTAACATCTGCGGGATTTAAAAATCTGGGATTAGCGGCCGCGATATGCATAGCAATGTCTTTGGCCAATTCCAAATCGATTTTTTTATCAAATGACACAAGCACTCCGATGCGACCGTTGGCATGAGTGTAGCCAGCGACAGTGCCATCTACTGAAGTAATGATTTCAAAATTTTTAACGGTCATCTTTTCACCAATAGTTCCGCTAAGATTGTCCAAAGTTTCTTGCGCGCTAGCAACTTCCATCGGTGATGACATAAGTTCGTCCATGGTTGCTGGTTTTTTGCCTGTAATAATTTTCATTAAATCACTAGCGTAATTCAAAAATTTATCATTTTTGGAAACAAAATCAGTTTCGGCATTTAGTTGCATCATGTAGGCCTCATTATTTTCAGCATTTACTTCTATCTTGATAACACCCTCGGTAGTTTCTCTCTCGCCTCGCTTGGCTGCCTTGGCGATTCCTTTTTTTCGAAGTAACTCCACTGCCAATTCGATATCACCATTTGTTTCATCCAAAGCTTTTTTGCAATCCACCATGCCAGCACCAGTTCTTTCTCTTAATATTTTTATATTTTCCATATATTTTGAGATTTTTAAATTACTGAAAATAAGTTTCCGAGAGGAAACTTAGTCCCGCATATATTTAACTTGCTTTTTTAACATCGATTAATGACTCGCTGATAGCATTCAAAACCAGTTTGATTGTTTTGGTTGCGTCGTCATTGGAGGGAATTGGATAGTTGATAC
>JBBRXK010000156.1:0-2153 GCA_038248465.1 Patescibacteria group bacterium
GGTGGCATTGTACTCGCTTGCTTGTTTGGAATCAAAGACCCGAGGCCTCGACCTAATCCGGAATTTGCCATAAGCTTTATTTATATTATTTAATATTATTGTTTCTAAGACCTCAATTTTTGTCATCTTGAGCGATAGCCGAGAGATCTATAATGCATCCAAAGGTAACAAAAAGATTTTACGATTTTTCAGCATTGCAGATCCCTCGGCTCCGCTCAGGATAGAATGACAAAAGATTTAAAAATTGATTTTGGATTCACTAAAACCCTAGACCCTCTTCAACGACACCAACTCCCTCGCCAATCGCTCATACGCCTTTCCACCTTTTGATTTTGGATCATAGTGTAATATAGAACGCCCGTAGCTTGGCGCCTCCGCCAGACGGACGCTACGTGGGATAACGGAACGAAAAACTCTATCAGGAAAATATTGATACAACTCATTCATTACCGAGGTCGAAAGCTTGTTGCGCTTGTCAAACATAGTAATCACAGCACCCATGATGGCTAGTTCTGGTTTCAAATGTCCTTGCACCAAGCCGATAGTCTCTAGAAGTTGGCCAAGACCCTCGAGCGCATAGTATTCACTCTGTACGGGTATCAAAACACTATCCGCTGCCACCAAACTATTTACAGTAAGCAAACCAAGCGATGGTGGCCCATCGATAATGATATAATCATAATCATCGCGTACTTCTTCTAAAATATTTTTTAGCTTAAATTCACGATTATCCATGTCTACCATCTCGATGCCAGCTCCAGCTAGCGACATTGTTGACGGAGCAATTTTAAACTTGTCCTGAATAGTGCGTTTTATAATCTTATGAATCGATTCTTTTCCAATCAAAGCCTCATATATTCCACTAGCTAATTTCCGATGTTCAATACCAATGCCAGAGGTAGCATTGGCCTGTGGATCAATATCCACGAGCAAAACCTCTTGCCCAAGGTGCGCCAAATAAGCCCCCAGATTTACTGCGGTGGTGGTTTTGCCAACTCCTCCTTTTTGATTTACTATCGATATTATTTGACCCATCACTTTAAGCTATGGCGTTTCACCAATCTTAATAACTTCTCATATTATACATGTTTTAGATGGAGATGACAAGGATTTTAACAATTAACAATCGACCACCAAATTTTACTACGCTTTTTCCTGTTCTTACTTTTATCGCCATTCCAAAACAAAAAGAGATCAAGTCCCCTCCTCGCGAACTCGATCTCTTTTATTTCTCACTTTTATATTATAACACAGTTCTAATTTTTTGGACATCCCCCTTTAAAACTTCCGTAGCGTTTTTTGTTATCCATTTTTTATGCAAATCAAAGTCGAGCTCTATCTTCATAATCTGCAGTTGCAAATCTATATAGCGTCCAAGCAAATATTTCTTGAGTGGATTTTTTTCAATCATCATTATATTATACTTGATTTCTAAGTGTTTAAGCGTATTTTTTAGTAGCTCATAGATTGGGTTCTTAACAATCTCTCCTCCCGCTTTTAATTTTTCCAGGTCTCGAAAAATAATATCAAAGACCGATTCAAGTTTTGTTATCTCAAATTGAATACTTTGCGCTGATTGATTGTCTACTCTATCAAAAGATACAATACGCAACTTATGCACACCCAAACTTAAAGTTGACATATCAATACTGGACCCTGTGAATAAACTATCGTCCAGATACAAATCTGTTTTCTTTACTCCACTAAAGTCATCACTCACCGAATAAGACACCGCCACATTTTGATTTGTACTGTAAGTGCTATTATTCGTTGGAGAATTTACAATAATCACCGGGGCTACAGTGTCTATAGGATTTAATTCGCTTATCGATTTATTATTTTCGTCAAAGCTAAAAGTAAAATTTACAAGTTGTCCATTTTTTATGAGTCCCGTAAATTCTTTATCAATTTCTAGACCATCCTCAAGATACGAAACAAGCAACTGGTACTCGCCGTCAACTGTGCCCTGCATATCTACATTATACAAGCCGGCGACTGGGTTAACTATCGTAGCGAATTCATTTTCATCATTAAAGCCGCTATAATATGCCTCCTCTATTTCGTTTAATTCCAGAGAATTTACAAAGTCTTTGCCAAGTCGCTTGGCGCTTGGATTTTTGACCATAAAATCCACCGGCGACATTACTCGAACA
>JBBRXK010000157.1:0-2152 GCA_038248465.1 Patescibacteria group bacterium
ATACAACACAAGTAATATAACGCAAGCAATGCGCGAGTTGATCAAAAATTCCGAACTTCAAAATAAAATAAAATTAATTGGCGTCATAAATGCTAAAAAATACAGGTGGGAATACACAGCTAAACAATTTTTATCGAGTATAAATAGTTTGTTCGCCCCAGAGTAGGCCAATACAGGTTTTTTTTGAAAGAAAATAAAATTAGACATTATATTTAAAATCTGATAATATGTTTTTATGAAGACAAAAAATTTAAAGTATTTACCTAAAAAATTAAAAATATAAAAGCTAATGGCTTTGTCTAGTCGAGAAGAAAAATCTCTGGCTAGCTAATAATTTATTAAATTTATGGCCGAATTATTAAGATCAAAAAAACCTGAACCAGTGGCTGGGCAGGCGATATCAACAAAGGCGCTAGATAATGCAATTTATGCAATAATTGCAATCATTTTCTTTTTGTGTCCGGTTTTTTTTACAGGGCTAGCATCACAAGGTGCGGGCTTTGAAAAAATGGCACTATTTTACTTTTTGGTTTTGCTTGGTTCTGTTGTTTGGGTAACAAAGGGAGTATTCAAGGGTGAGCTAGATATAAAGAGAACACCTTTTGATATACCGATTTTAGCTGTACTGGTTGTTTTTACTGTCTCCACTTTTCTTTCTATTAGTCAGAAAGATTCACTAATTGGCGCTTTTGGCAGTCCAACCAAGGGCCTAGTTTCCATTTTGGTTTTTGCCTTATTTTTTTATCTGGTTACAAATAATATTGACGCAAAAAGAATTAAACTGTACTTCTTTTCTTTTCTATCGTCGATGTTTTTGCTCGTATTTTATTCCTTCTTGCAATATCAAGGTTTAATTAAAATTCCTTTCGAATTTATAACAAACCGTGCTTATAATCCAATTGGCTCATTGTCGGGACTAACCATGGTTCTCGCCATTGTTGCCCCACTATTTACAGTTGCTGTCGCTCAGTTTGGGCAGATATTTCCAAAAATGAGCGAGGGTCTAGTAATTACCGTAAAATCATTGCTTGGTTTTGCCTTGTTTTTGTGCATGGTCGTTTTAATAATGCTTAATGTATTTACATTTTGGCTCGCCATGATTTTGAGCTCGGTTATAGTCTTGATATTTTTCATGGCCAAGATTATCCCGATAAATACTGGCAATTTGCTCTTTCCTCTGGCGATGTTTTTTGCCGCAATAATATTTTTTGTCATTGGCAACTTTAATTTACTAGAGTTGCAATTACCAACAGAAATTAGCTTGTCCCGAGGCGCTTCATGGGACATTGCCAAGTCGAGTTTAAAAGAAAATCCTTTGCTTGGTTCCGGCCCATCAACCTTTTACTATGATTTTTCCAAATTTAAATCTATCAATTTTAACAGCTCACCTCTCTGGAACGTTCGCTTTGATAGTGCATCTGGCTCTATCTTTGAATTGTTATCGACAGTTGGCGTATTGGGCACCTTGGCGGTAGTAGTTCTAGTCTTGATAGTTTTTTCTTTAATATTTTTAACCCTGATAAAAACCAAAAACAAAGAGTTGAACCCGATTATGTTGGGATTTTTTGCATCTTTTATTACAGTATTACTTTTATCATTGTTGTTTGCCCAAAACAATACAATTATTTTGATAAATATTTTTGTCATTGTTCTGACCGTTGGCACTGCGCTCGTTATTTATCCAGAAAAGTTTCAAACAATCAATTTATCCTTTCGCTCCGCGCCAAAATATGCCCTGGCCTTGGCTGCTATCTCGCTCACTGTATTTGCTGGCGTCGTTGTTTTGTTCACGATTGGACTCAAAGCGTATCTCGCTGATGTCCAAGCGAGAAAAGCAATATTAACAGATGATGTTGACGCGAGAATCGCTGCTCTGAATAAATCAATATCTTTGGCGCCCTATCAAGATAAGTATTTCTTGACACTCGCGAATAGCTACATCGCTAAAGCCAATAAAGCTGTTGTCGACAAAAATGCGACCGAAGATGTGAGCACTAGTCTTTCTTTATCGATTGAAAATGGCAAGAAAGCCATAGAGTTGGCGCCAAATAGCGCCGCCAACAATGAATCTCTGGCGCTTATCTATGAAAATGCCTCGTTCTATACCCGTGGCGCCTTGGAATTGGCAGAAGAATTGTACAAAAAGAATATC
>JBBRXK010000158.1:0-2124 GCA_038248465.1 Patescibacteria group bacterium
AAACCGGAAACTTGTATCAGTATAAAAAAGTTGATGCCAAAAAATATGAACTATGTGCCGTTTTTCGCACATCAAATAAAGACGTGAATACTAATTTTGACTACATGAAAGCCGAATGGCCGCATGACTCGGGCGAACAGTGTATTGGGCAAAAAATAAATGCAAATCTTGATCTTAAGCCAATAATCAATTAATTGAGCTTGACAGGAATATTAACAAATCGGCGATTTTGATAATGACTCTAGATTCAGATATTTATTTCGGGCGTGACTGGACTGTTAAATATGACAGAAATTAAAATTTTGGTAAATTACAGAAAAGAGCCAAAAGAAATGCAAATAAAATTAATATTAAAAAAAATAACATTAACCTTTTTTGTTCTTTGTTTTTTGTTTTTCCCACTGTTGCCGATTTGGGCAAAATCTGATTTGAGTCAGGTGTGGGCGCGCAGTGCTGATAGCGGACAAAGTCTGAATTATTTCTCAAGCGATGTTGTTCAATGGCGAGGTGTCGCAATTCTTTTGATTTATTTTATGGTGGCGGCAATCGGGATGATGGCAGTATCGATGATATTTGTTGGTTATATCAAAATGTTTTTGGCATCAGGCAATGACGATAATCATGATAGTGCACATCACTCTTTTGTGAGTGGCATCGTTTCGCTCATTGTATCAGTCGTAGTTTTTGCTTTTCTTGGTCAGATCATCGGCATGTTTGAACAGTTGGCATCAAAATTAGTTTGATAAAAAAAGCGTACAGCAAATTATTTTTCTAAAAAATTATTAAAATATAAAAAATTAAAAAAAACATGAAAAATGGTCGTGGTTTTTTATTGTATTTTATTTTTGTTCTTTTTGCACTAGGCTTGATTGTGGTGTCTTTTCGCAACAATATTTTGTCAACAAATATATCGGCAGAGCCGAGCCGAAAAAATTTAGAGTTAACATTTTTGGACGTAGGACAGGGCGATTCCATTTTGATTCGAACACCATTTGGGCAAAATATTTTGATTGATGGTGGCGAAGACGAGCAACTTATCAAAAAAATGGGAGCCAAAATGGATTGGTGGGACAAAAAAATAGATTTGCTAATCCTCACTCATCCGCACAGTGATCACGTGGGTGGTTTGATGGAAGTATTGAAGCGATACGACGTGATGGAAATATTGTATACAGGAGCGACCCACAATTCGCCAGATTATATCGCCTTCTTAGAATTAATCAAAGAAAAAAATATAAAATTAAGAATAATAAACAAAGCGCAAACGATAAAGTTTGGTGATAATTGTGTTCTGAATATTTTGTATCCAATGAATCAAAACCAAATTGACAGTCAGGACAATCTGAACAATACTTCAATCGTCGCTAAACTTGTATATGATAAAAATAGTTTTTTGTTTGTTGGTGATGCGGAGGAAAAGGTAGAAAAAATATTAATAGACAGTGGTGTCGACTTGCAGGCGGATGTTTTGAAAGTTGGTCACCATGCTTCGGACACATCCAGCTCAGAAATATTTTTGAAAATGGTTAAGCCGAAATATGCAGTCATTGAAGTCGGAAAAGACAATACCTTTGGCCACCCAAGTTTGCGTATTTTGCGTAGGCTAGAAAAATTGCCCACTAAAATCTATAGGACAGATCTGGATGGGGACATCGATTTTGTTAGCGACGGGAAAACAGTGCTTCATATCGAATAATTATAATTTTAAAAAAGGACTTGAATTTATTGTTTGTTTTGCTATACTAGGATAGATAATAATATAAATAAAAATATGCCAGTATCCAAAATACTAATTGTGGAAGATGATGTGATGATTAGTAGTATGTATAAAATTCGCTTGGAACAAGAGGGTTACGCGGTTTCAGTTGCGGAAAATGGTAGTAAGGGGCTGGATATGGCCATGAGTGGCAAGCCAGATTTGATTTTGTTGGATATCATGATGCCGCAGATTGATGGTTTTACCCTGCTACAAGAATTACGTTTGAAACCGATTTTTAAAACTACGCCAATAATTCTTTTGACTAATCTCGGCACCAGTGAAGACAAAGAAAAAGCCTACGAATTCAGAAAGATGGCTGGAGAAAACTCTGAAATCGGTAGGATGATTCAAACAGCCAAAAAACT
>JBBRXK010000159.1:0-2092 GCA_038248465.1 Patescibacteria group bacterium
AATGCTTGTCTTGGTAAATAATCTAAAAATAAAAATTATCAATCCTTATTTGGGGGCGGAGATTAGTGGGCTTGCAACTATAGAAATAGAGTCAAACCAAACAGAGACACTAGTTGAGATATTTATCACAAATAGTGCTGGCGTACAAGTAGCGCATTTTTCTGGCGCCACCATCGGTCTAAAACATACCATCAATTTGGACAGCAAAACCCTAGACAATGGACAATACAGTTTGCGCGCAAATGCTACAAAAAATCAACTAAGCGCTTTTTCTGAGCTTGGTTTTTTTGTCAGGAATGCTTCCATAAAAATAGAATCGCCACTGGATTATACGCTAGTTACGGCGGGCTACATCGATTTTGTTATTTCGACAATTCCTGAGCATTCAGGCGAGCTAATCGTAAGCATGGTGGCAGATAATATCCCCCAAGAAATTATTTGTGACTTTGATACGACCACCAAAAAATACAAGGCACATTTAAATACAAGCATTTTGGCGGACGCAGCCTATCTAGTCAAAGCGCAGCTTGGGGGCTCAAACGCAATTTATGATCAAATTAATATCAAGGTGGAAAATGTAGTAGTAGCAAACACAACAAACACAACAAACAATAGCACCTTAGCGACTATCCCAAGAATAGGATTTGACGATGCGCCCGTCTTGATTTCTGGACCAACTAAATTTAGCTTGATGACCTCAGTAAAACCAAAAACCCTAAAATTATTTTTGAATGGGCCGGGAGTTAGTAATCAAAATATAGTGTATACACAAAAGTCTGACACGAAATTTGAATTTGTTTGGCCGCCTAAACTGTCACTGGGAAAATATCAGGTCAAGGCGGTGGCCGAATTTCCACAACTAGTAGAAGAAATAATGTATGTTGAATATGCGCCGAAAGATGAAATCAAAAACGAGCCAGAAAAAATAATAACAAAAAGCCCTGTGCAAGCCAAGTCAACGAGTGTCGCAACACCAACAAGTCAAGTAGCAACTACAAAAGTAAATTCCACGAATATTCAGACTAGCAAGACGACGCCTCTCGCAAAAACTCCTAGTTCTGTACCAGGCAAGCCAGCGGTCGCGACTTCGCAGGCGACATACATGGCAAACATAAAAAACGAACAAAAAAGGATGCAAAACCAGAGTTGCCTTGACAAAGGTCTCATCGAAACATGGGCGTGTAACGCTTTTTTATCACTGCCACAGATCTGTCAAAAAAATAATTTATTAAATAGAACTGATTGCGATGTTTTTTTGGATTTACCATTTGGATGTCAGGAAATAGGAATATTAAATTTGGCGGACTGTCAAGATTATTTGCGCAAGCAGTCGCTACCCAGCGCTTGTCGCGAGGCGGGTATATTCGCGCAAGACGCTTGTCGGACATTTGTTCAGAACAATAGTTTGTCCGAGCAGTGTCAGCTAGCGGGAATCAAAGACTATCAGTCGTGTCAGAATTTAGTCGCAAAGGGAAAAATAACCACCGTTGATCTAGAAAAATGTAAAGAACTAAACATAAAGGACCAAAGGCTTTGTGAACTATTTTGGGATTGGTCAATGATAAATCCGGAGTGTGAGTTTGTTTTGATAAAAGATAAAAATGAATGCCGCGATTATCTTTTGAATTCATTTGGCGCCAAAACATGCAAAAACATCGGCATAAGCGATAAAGCGGAATGTGAAAACTTTATCTTTAATAATATTAAAAATAAAACGCAATGTAATGCTGAAAGTTCCTGGGATTGTGTGCAGGCAATTAATAACAATATAGGACTGATAGCGAGTACCCAGCTAAAATTTGATCGACTAGAAAAAACATTTAACACCGATAACAAAAATATCAGCGTAAAAGAGTTTAATGAAAAAATTGGCTCTTATAAAAACTTTTTACCACTTACCGACAATAATACCAATTTAAAATTGGTCAAGGCGAAAAAAGAAATTGTCGTAAATAAAGATATTATTCAAACATCACCTGTAATGCTGATGATTGACAGTGACACGGACGGACTTAGCGATGACATGGAAAAAAGAATCGGCACCGATAAAAATAATAAAGATAGTGATGGCGACACTTTTGACGATTTAACG
>JBBRXK010000160.1:0-2055 GCA_038248465.1 Patescibacteria group bacterium
GCTACTCTTAATGCCAGCATCTTTTAATGTTTCTTTTGACAGCTCTATGGTGCGATCAACCATTGGCTTGATCAGTTTCTCAAATTCCTTTCTTGGGAAATCGATCGTAAGAAAAATCTCTTCGCCCTCATCATCTTTGCGGATATTTTCTACAACGATTGAAGTTTTGTTATATTCTGAAAGCTCGATTTTGGCTCTTTCGGCAAGGAATTTTAATTGAGAGAAAACACTTCGATATTTCTCATTGCCTCTGTTGAAATTATTAATTGAAAATTTTTCTAAAATCTTGGGGACAATTACCTTATCGACAATCTCCAAATCAAAGTTTTTACCGCCAAGGAAATTGTCGCCATTATGGCCGAGTACCGAAAGTGCACGATCCTTGGAAGCGATTAATGCAACATCGAATGTACCACCGCCAAAATCGTAAATAAGCCAATTCTCATTCTTGGTATTCGTGAAGCCGTACGCAATAGCCGCGGCGATAGGTTCTTGCAGTAATACCACATACTTAAATCCGGCAAGATTACCAGCTCGTTTTGTTGCCTCCGACTGCAATACCGAAAAAGCGGCCGGAACTGTGATTACAACGGCTACGGTACTGAACTCAGGATACTTCCTTAGAATATCCTCTTTCATGCTCTTGAGGATCTCGGCCGATATTTCCTCTGGTCCCATCTCCACGTTAGCTCGCTCAAAACGAAACTTTTCTGAAGTGCCCATCAACCGCTTAACTTCGGGCTTATAGTTTTTTATCTCTTCTTCCGACGCGTCTTTGTAAAAATTTTCATAAGCTTTCTGACCAACCACTTTATTCTTGGATTTGTCAAAACCAAAGACGGATGGCGTATATTCCACGCCTCCCGGCTTTTTAACGATCTCAACATTGCCATTGATATTTATGGCAACCGACGAATTCGTTGTGCCAAGATCGATACCTATTTGAATGTTTTGTTGGTTGGCCATAGTAATAAATTAATGGTTGCTTAGTAAAATTATTTTTGCCTTACGAACGACCTGACCTTTGCACATAATCGTTGGCTCGACAGTTTCCTTTACTCTCGGCTCTGGGAGAGTAGGATCTTTTTCAACAGACAAGATATCAAGATTAAGCCCGTCGTTATATTTCGTGTCCTTGTAGTCCACGATCTGAATATCGTATTTTTCAAGGTAGCGCTTTAATTTTTGTATAGAGTTCTCCAGTCCTTTAAGCTGATTCTCTGGCAAACTTAAAGCAGATTTTGCTACACGCTGTTCCATACGCCAGACCTCCACTGCCAAATCAACAAGATCATTTACACCAAGGGATAGCTCCACGAATTTGGGCGTTACGGAATACTTAATATCTTCGCTAATTTTTCTGTATAATTCCTCGAATTTGTCGGGCCTGGTGAATTGACGGCTGCTCCTGTGCAAAAATAAGTATAGAAGGGCAAGTATTAAAAACACTCCTGCGGCGAGGATTGATATAAGCATTGGATTTGAAAATAAATTGTTCATATTTCTACTTCATTAAAACATCAAGCGAAACGCCTAATGCATCCGCAATTTTTTTAACTGTATCAATAGTGGGGTTTGGTGTCGCACCTGCCTCAATTTTGGCAATTGTATGAAAAGCAAGATCGGATTTTTTTGATAATACATCTTGAGAAATACCAAGCTTGTTTCGGTATTTTTTTATGTTATCCCCAATTGTAGTTTTTTCGTTTGACATATTCGTATAGTTTTACTATGATAGATAGTAGTTAACCAAAGTCTTTACTATTCAATAGTTAGTATATGAAATTTTTATCATTTAGTCAAACGAAATTAGGGAGCACCTTGTCGTTGCCAGCGCACGGGTGGGTTGGGGCAAGGGCAACATCTCTTTTGGCGGCGCATTTCGCTTTGCGAAATACGGCCTCCAATTCCGTCCGCCGAAAAGTTTTGGGGGCGAAGCCCAAGCAGTCGGGCAAAAAAAAAGGGGGTTGGGGGGAAGGAATTTTTGCCCGATTGCTTCCGTTCCCGTTCCGTTTGAGAAAAGAAAAAGCGGAAGGGGGGTTTGGGGCGCCCCGA
>JBBRXK010000161.1:0-1988 GCA_038248465.1 Patescibacteria group bacterium
ATAATGGCAGACTGGACATGCGCTACAAAATTTCATGAGCACGATGTGGTGGTGCCATTTACCGTACTGGAAGAACTTGATCGCCACAAAGTCGGTCAGTCAGAAAAACACTATAACGTTAGACATTTTAGCAAATTTATGAAACAGATGCCAGGACCAGAACTTTTTAATGGCGGTGTGGAATTGGGGGAAGGTCGTGGGAAGATAAGTGTGATGATTTGCAGAGATGTTCACCCAGAGATTAAAAGTATTATGACTCGGCCAGATGAGCCAGACAACCGAATTTTGGATTCGGCTTATCGTTTGACGCTAAAACATCGAGGTAACGGTGCTAAGGTAATTTTTGTAAGCAATGATGTTAACGCTTGCCTTAGAGCTGATGCCTTGGGAATAGCCAATGAATTTCCGACCAACAATCGGGTTCAAGAGGTGGATGAAGATGAAAAAATTGACACCAGAATTGAGGAGGGAATTTCTAGTGAACAAATTTCTTTAATATTTGGAGAGGGTGAGATTGAAGTGTCGAAGCTTCAATTAAATCCCGCGCCAAAATTGAACGAATACCTGGTTTTGCGTAATGGCTCACAGTCATGTATGGTGGTTTGCAAAAAAAGTTTTCAGAATCCCGATCAACTAGTTTTGCGAAGGGTGGAAAAAAGACCGATATTTGGAATTAGTCCACGAAACGCTGAACAGATTTTTGCCCTGGACGCACTAATGGATAATACTCAAAAGCTGGTTACCATTTCTGGAAAGGCCGGTACGGGTAAAACGCTACTATCTATTGCGGCGGCCTTGCAACAGAGCGAGAAATATTTGAAGGTATATATTTCTCGACCGATAATTCCAATGGGGAAAGACTTGGGATATTTGCCTGGCAGTATTGATGAGAAAATGATGCCATGGATGAATTCAATCCATGACAACATCAGTTTTATCAGATCGCAGTTTCCTGAGGAAAGTCCCGGTGGAAAACTATTAAAAGTGATGACGGGCAGTGAAAGACTGGAGATTGAAGCTCTCACCTATATTCGTGGTCGAAGCATGCCGAAGATTATTTGGATAATCGATGAGGCTCAAAATCTCGAAGCCAAGGAGGCAAAAACGATCGTTACACGTGCTGGAATAGATACCAAGGTGGTCATGGTTGGTGACATTGATCAAATCGACCACCCACACAGTGACCGTTATTCGAACGGTCTTAGCTATACTATAGCAAAAATGCGTGGTTACTCTGCACACACACATATTACAATGTACAAAGGAGAAAGGTCCGAGCTGGCCAACGAAGCAGCCGCTCGAATGTAAAAATTTGTTTTTTAAAATATAGACAGCAATTTCTTGATTGAAGTTGCTGTTTTTCTTTTTCTTGAAAATATTGTATAATAATAAACATTAAATAAATAAGAAATTCTGAGTATTGTCATCCAGAATACGGGTTATTAAAAAATAGTTTGAATAATCAAAATCATGTTTTTAGAAAAACTAGAAATTCAAGGCTTTAAATCTTTTGCGACCAAGAATTCTTTGGTTTTTCCGGGCATCGAGGGTGGCGATAGACGTCGTATCACGGCCGTGGTCGGCCCCAATGGATCCGGCAAGTCAAACGTAGCGGATGCCGTGCGTTGGGCGTTGGGCGAGCAAAGCATGAAGACTCTTCGTGGCAAAAAGGGCGAAGACGTGATTTTTTCGGGATCGGACAAAAAGGGCAAGCTCGGGATGGCCGAGGTGTCACTGCATTTGAATAACGAAGACCGGCAAGCACCGATCGATTTTTCGCAAGTAGTGCTGACAAGACGTTTGTACCGCAACGGCGACTCGGAGTATCTCATTAACAATAGTCGCGTAAGACTCTTTGATATACAAATGCTACTGGCCAAGGCCAGTTTTGGGCAGAAAACTTATTCGGTGATTGGGCAAGGCATGGTTGAAGGATTTCTAAATACGAGTTTGGCCGAGCGCAAAGAATTTTTTGATGAAGCGACTGG
>JBBRXK010000162.1:0-1863 GCA_038248465.1 Patescibacteria group bacterium
AGCAAAACAATAATTAGATCTGCTATATATTTATCTTTTTTTATCATCATAGTAGTTTTATTCGCTACCAGATTACCCAGTGATTTGTAGCGGAGATGCTTCTGGGCTTGGGGCAGACACGGGAAGAAAATTGGTGGAACAGTGCGCTAGCGACAAGTGTGAATATGTTTGTGATACGGAACATTATTTTGAAGCTGGGACTTGTCTTCCATGCACTTGCCAGGGCAGTATGCCGGAAAGTGCGGTGAAATGTCCTAGTGACGAGACTGGCCTCACGGCAAATACGGGCTGGTTGGGTGTGGGCACCAAATTGAACGAGTGCACAAACCAAAGAAAGTGCGAATACTATGACACAAAAGGCAAGGTGAAAAGTTGGCAGGAGGTGAAGTGATAAATATTCATAAATAATAAAAGACTCCGCGAAATAAATTGCGGAGTCTTTTTATAGTCCAAAATTTTTTATTCTGGACAATGTAATAAATTTGTGTCAAGGCCAAATAGAAATGTCATAAATTTGTTGATTTATTATTGGGTCACGAATAAGCTAATAATAAAAAGATTAATTTTTATTTCCCGCCCTCGCTATCGGTCTAAAATTTTGGTAAAAAAACAAAAAGACTTGCAGTAGAAACGTGAGGAAAATCAAATTTTTGCTCGAGTCAAAGATATATTTCCAATCGGGCCATCTTTTTTTGATTATCTCCGCGTTATTTACATAAACCACTTCACAGGCATGATTGCCAGTATCGTCTCTGGTCAGACTGCTTGTTCGATATGCGTTGCTTTCACCCTCGGCATAACTAGAGAGTGTGCCACGCAAATGAATCTGATCACCGATATTCATATCTTTTATGACATTTCGGACAGACGCCTTATCTGAGAAAAGATGATTGTTGGAAAGCTTGTTCAGTAAAAAAGGCGATTCCAGCTGATGCATCCAGGAAACGTAGCAGGTCCATTCGCCACTTTTGTAACGCACATTTTGATAGGCGCCATTTTTGATATTGTCACCCCAGACCACACAAATATCTTTGATATTGACAGAGTTTTTGTCATGGTACATATTGTACCAAGCGTAAATATTGTTCACCGAAACGACTAGCCCCCAGAGCTCATAATCAGCGATTGGCTTCACGTGATATGTTGCATTTTTGTAGTCAAAGCTAAAATTTCCTAAGGTGCTGTTGGCTGCCTGTATCGGCTCCTTGTATAGAGACTGATTTATCTGGCTAATGTCTGGGAGATTTTTTAAATTAAAAAAAGAAAGAGCCAGACTGACAAAAAGAAGTAGATAAATAATTTTGAACAATAGTGTTTGCATGCTTAAATTATAGCAAGAAAATAAGTAAATTGACAAAAGGTTTTCGTGATTGACTAATTACCTAAACTAAAGCCATTAAGGAAGACGTGGGCATTCCACCACTCTGGAATGGACAATTCGATCACGGCACTTTCTTGCCCATCATCGACGAAATCGCCAAAATCGAGAATAACCCCTTCCGAATCCACAAGAGAAAAACCTAGAAACCAATGAAAGCCGGATGCGCAAAGCAACCAGCTCTTTTCTTTTTTTAATTAATAATAATCCTAACTATCTTAAATAAATATATTTATTATTATATAATGGCTATATTATAATTAATAATAACCAGGAAACATAAAGCTTGCAAAACACTTTCTTTACAATGCCTTTATTGCTTACAGCATTTGTCACGTCTGTGCCGAAAAACTTGGATTCAAATGTGATTTGTGTAAGAAAAAATTAACATTAGCCAAACACTGAATCCGATTTCTATTTCAACAATAAAAGGAGCATTTGCCCAGGGCATTTTGCTCCTTGTTTTTTTACAGGTTCAATATTTA
>JBBRXK010000163.1:0-1850 GCA_038248465.1 Patescibacteria group bacterium
CCTCAGCAGGAATTGAACCTACATCTATCCCTTAGGAGAGGATTGCTCTATCCGTTTGAGCTATGAGGAGGATCTTGGTCTGATTTCTCTGCAAAAGAAATTAAAAAAACAAAAACCGTGTTGTTTCCACAAGACAGCACACGGCTTGTTTCTAAAACTTTTTTTATTATATAATACATAAAAAAATTTATCAAGAGCGAAAATTTTGGTATTGATTGTCGTGGATGTGTTTTGGAAAAAATTCTAAATAAAAACCCGCTAAAATATATTTCAGCGGGCGAGGTGAGGGGATTCTCAGTCCAGTGAGGCTCGATCTGTTCTCAGATCTTTGCAAAAATTTTGAGAAGTGTTGGTGTTTGCATATTTTTTTTGTAGGAGAAGACAGTCTTGCTCATTTATTTCCCAGACAACAGCGCCAAATGGAAACGGGCAGAATGCCAAATTACATTTTACGATTTTCATAGGCGGGGGACTATTGGCGGAAGGGGACGCGACCGAACAAATAATCACAAATAGTGCAAGCCACACATAAATAAGTTTTTTCACGATTTTCTCCTTTTGGTTATTTTGATTGTATTGATATGATTGCATGAAGAAATTTTTTTGTCTACTATGCTTCCGTTTATTATTTTCTTTCAAGACGAGTCTTGCGATTTATCATGTAAAAGTGTCTTGAATTTTAGCAAAAAATGTATTATGATTAAACCACGGTCTATATCCAGGGGACGAAACATTCGTCAGAAACACAACAAATTTTTGAAATAAATTATTTATAATAAAAAAATATATGTTCAATAAAGAAGTAGAGACAAACAAAAATTACGGCGCCGAAACAGTTATCGGCCCATCTATCAAAGTAAAGGGGGACTTTCATGGTGACGGCGACATAATAATAGAGGGGAGCGTAGAGGGAGAAATCAGTACAAAGCAGTTCTTGTCTGTAGGCAAAAATGCCACCATTATAGCTAATGTAAGCGCAAATTCAGCCAGAATTGCTGGTCTTGTAAAAGGGGATATTAAGATAAATGCTTATCTTGAGATACTCGCCTCCGCCAAAATTACGGGCAATGTTTCAACAGAAGAAATATCAATAGAAAAGGGCGCAGTCTTGCAGGGGAATTTGAATATGATAAAAGGGGAGAACAATATTCAAGAGAATAATTTATAAAAATGCATATCTATATTTATGATTCGTTTTTGGCAAATAGAAAATACGAATCGACAATTGCAAAAATAGAAACCCGTCTCACTGACTTGGGCCTAAATGGCAAAATCATTAGACTGGGTCTTTTGCAGTCTCTTGGTGATTCAATTAAAAACGAAATAAAAAAGGGAGCGAAAACCATTGTAGCGGTCGGCGGTAATGAGCTACTGCACAAATGCATCAATTCAGTAATGAGCTTCTACACCGAATATAACGCGGCCACCTTTGTGCCCGTCGCCTTTATTCCCATCAACGCCAAAGACTCATCGATTGCCAATACGCTAGGTATTCCTATTGGCGTCGACGCTTGCAATGTTCTCTCAGCCAGACGAATCGAGCACATGGATCTTGCTAAAATAAATGATGCGTATTTTCTCTGTGAAGCACTGATTACGACTGAAGCGACAAATATAAAGGTCAATGAAAACTATTCAATCGAAATAAGTGAAATAGGGGTGATAGCTATCATAAATCTTGCCAACGATTTTACATTGCCTGCCGGCTACAAATCCAGCGCGCAAGACGGTAAACTAGAATTTTGTATCAAAACAAAAAAATCAAATGGCTTTCTCAGTATCGGCAACAAAGAAAACATCCCCAGTCTTTTTTCTTTCGATGAACTCATTGTCGAAAACAAAAAAAACCA
>JBBRXK010000164.1:0-1726 GCA_038248465.1 Patescibacteria group bacterium
CATTTTTCATTTGTTCACGTTCCACTCGCTTGGTAATTTCTTCGGTCACACTATAATAATCGCCGACATAAAGCTCAGTCTGCTTGGTAAAAATATCTAGGTAAATAACACCTTCAGTAAAACAATTTAAAAAATCAGCATCATGAGAGATAACCACCACCGTCTTTTCATACATGACCAAAAATTCAATCAAATGGTCAATGCCAGACTGGTCGAGATTATTGGTCGGTTCGTCAAGTAATAAAATGTCCGGGTCTTCAATCAAGGCATAAGATAGTAGTAAACGAGCTTGCTGGCCACCTGATAATTCTCCCACAATTCTATCAATCGGAACTTGCAAATTAACTGCCTCCATTACCTTCTTAATCCGGCCCGGCAAATTGTGAGGAATATGGTCAAAGGCTCGAGCAAAATATTTTTCTACCGTCAAAGTCAAATCAGCCCGATCAATCATCTGGCGAGCCGTGCCGACACTGACATCTTTGTTCATGGAGATCTGACCACTTTTGGCTTTGAATTCACCACGGATTAAGCCAAAGATAGTGCTTTTACCAGCTCCGTTTTGTCCCATCAATGTCACCTTGGCACCACGACGTAAACTAAAACTAGCACCATCCAAAATGGGCTTTTTTTCTAAATATTCAAAATTAACATTGTCAAAACGTAAGATAACTTCGTCGGCCATATCATGTATTATGCATTTTACCCGCCGATGAGGAGGGCACGTCACACATATTATAAATAAAACAACTGCTCACCAAAAACCTTACAGCCCAGAGAACAGTTGAAAAAGCATAACAGATTAAGCAAAAAATGGCAAGATATTGACATTTTTAGCTTATTATGCGATAAATAAGGTAGTTATTTAAAAAAATAATATTTATTAATTTATAGGAGCTTTTCAATGAAAAAGCCTTTATTTATAATTATTCTGGCTACTTTCATAATCGTAGCCACGCCTTCAGCCCAATTGAGAGCTAGCGACTACTGTCTATACTATAATCAACCACCTCCTCCGACAGCACATGTAAATAAGTTAGACACAGCTTATACACAGCCCTCATTTCTTCCACAAGAAGCTAATATTAAAAAAGTTTCACCGATAATATCACAAAACTTTGACGATACCCATCACAAATTTTTTCTAAATATTTTTGTTGGAATGTGGTTGCTGGGCCTACTAATTTATTGTCTTTCTTGTCTATGGAAAAAATTAGCCGCAGCAGGACTATGGATTTTAATTATCACGATTATCGGTTTAATTATTTTTGGTTCACCCGAAGCAATCCCGATCATCTCTGCCTTTCTCTGCCTGCCAGTATTATATTTAGCAGCCAGAAATGCTAGCGATAAAATCATTCTATCAAGACTATTTTCAATTCTAGCATTTATAATGTGCATTATCCCACTAGTCTATTTACAGCAAATGCTATAAAAAATTAAAGAGAGCTTACGAAAAGCTCTTTTTTTATTTTTAAAAATAATTTATAGATTACGAAGTATGTTGCCATTCAAATCACCACACTCTGTCATGCTGGAATGTAGAGTAGCGAAGTGATAGCATCTCCCGTGGCGAATATACACGAGAGGAGATTCTATCACTCCGTTCCAGAATGACAAATCACAACATTCTGTCAGGCTGGAACGTAACGCAGTGAAGTAATAGCATCTCCTGTGGTTGATTTACGGCGAAAGAAGATTCTATCGCTTCTCCGTCAGCTGACGG
>JBBRXK010000165.1:0-1628 GCA_038248465.1 Patescibacteria group bacterium
AAATTTTAAAAACAAGAGACTGGTTAAAAAATAAAAATATGAAAATATCAATTGTGCTACCAATCTATAATGAAGAAAAAAATATCCCGATTTTGTATCAGGAGTTAAATGTGGTTTTGTTAAAAATGAATATTTCGTATGAAGTCATTTGCGTTAATGATGGGTCACGGGATAAAAGCTTAGTTGCCCTAAAAGAGATTGCCAGTCGAGATGCAAATTTTAAAATTATTAATTTTAAAAATAATTTTGGTCAAACTGCTGCTTTGTCAGCGGGGATTAAAAGCGCGCAAGGAGAGATAATAATTCCGATGGATTCCGATTTGCAAAATGATCCGGCTGATATTCCGAAGCTAGTAGCCAAACTTGAAGAAGGTTTTGAGGTGGTTTCCGGTTGGCGCAAGGATAGGTGGCAAAAAAATATTTTGACCAGAAAATTACCATCAGTAATTGCAAACAAGTTGATATCCATAATCACAAAAGTAAAATTGCATGATTATGGCTGTACGATGAAAGCCTACAAACGTGAGGTAATTCAAGGTGTGCAGTTGTACGGCGAGATGCATCGCTTCATTCCCGCCTATGCGTCTTGGAGTGGTGGTCGTGTGACCGAGATGGTTGTGAATTATCGCTCCCGACAATTTGGACAAACGAACTACGGCATATCTAGAACTTTCAAAGTTTTACTCGACTTATTAGTGGTTAAGTTTTTATCAAATTACATGAATCGACCGATTCATTTTTTTGGTGGGCTTGGGTTTATATCATTGCTACTTGGAATATTGGTTGGCCTAATTTCAATCGGTCTGCGTATCGCCGAAATAAAATATATTTCCGAGACACCCTTGCCAATTCTTTGCGCGTTGTTAGTTATCGTTGGTGTGCAATTAGTAGCAATGGGAATTATTGCAGAGATGCTGATGCGAACCTATTACGAGTCGCAGGGCAAAGAGCCTTATGTGATTAAGGAGAAGATAAATTTTTAAATATATGTGCGGAATAACAGGCTACTACGGCAAAGGGAATATAGACATTCTCAAAAGAATGACGAAGACACTCGAACACCGCGGACCGGATGATGAGGGTTTTTTTGTGGATGAGTTAGTAGGCCTAGGGCAGAGACGTTTGTCGATTATCGACCTTAGCCCCACCGGACATCAGCCGATGAGTAATGAAGACACGAGCGTGTGGATTAGTTTTAACGGTGAGATTTATAATTACGAGCGCTTGCGAAAACTATTAACTTCTAAGCATACATTTCGGGGGAGCTCTGACACCGAGGTGATTTTGCATTTGTACGAGGAGATGGGGGAGAAAGTTTTTGAAAAATTAGAGGGCATGTTTGCGATTGCCCTGTACGACCAAAAACAAGAAACCTTATTTTTGGCGCGTGATCGCATGGGCAAGAAACCGCTTTACTATGGGCGCTTTGGCTACAATCTACTTTTTGCCTCCGAGCTCAAGGCCTTGCACGAGCACCCAGTATTCCAAAAGAAAATTAATAACTCAGCTCTAAAGTCCTATCTTTTTCAAGAATGTATTCCGACCCCAAACACTATTTTCCAAGATGTTTACAAACTTGAGCCGGCGACCTACCTAAGATACAAAGACGGGGACTTAACTAAAAATAA